>NZ_ALVC01000418.1:0-2514 GCF_000293195.2 Sphingomonas sp. LH128 | reverse complement strand
CGCCGCTTCCACCGCCTCGCGGTCTGCCTCGTCCTTGACCGGATTGCGACGCAGGTAGTTCAGCACCGTGCGGTTCTCGGCCGGCGTCGGTCCGGGGAACAGCTGCGCGACTTGCGTGATCTCCGGCGCGATGAAGATCGAGACGTTGGGGAAGAAAATACGCACGAAATCGTAGCCGTAGTTCTCGCGGTTGCCCCATTCCTCGCGCGGCACGTCCTTGAGCTGCTCGGCGATCGAATGCTGCGGGAAGCCGATGCGGATGTTCGGCCCGAAGCCCTCGTAATGCGCGCAGTTCGACGGCGTACGCGGGAAAATCGTCTCGGGGTGCAGCGACTTGAAGTGGTAACCCTCCAGATAGCCGTCGAAGGCGATCTTCCAGTTCGCCCCGTGGATCGTGCGATTGCCGAGATACGTCCAGTTCGCGAAGTCGAGCGCGTCGAAATCCTCGAGGAAGTCCTTGAAATAATGGTCGAGGTCCATCGGCGCGTTGGGCGTCAGGCACACGAAGATCATGCCGCCGCGTTCCTCGCACGGCAGTTCGCGCAGGCCCATCGCGCCCTTGTCCACCTCGCCGAAGGTGCCCGGCTCCGAAATGCCGATCAGCTTGCCGTCGGCCCCGTAAGTCCACGAGTGGTACTTGCAGGTGAAGCGCGAGCAGTTGCCCTTGCCGTCCGGTGCGACCGGGGCGCCGCGATGCGAGCAGACGTTGAGGAAGGCGCGGACCTTGCCCTGCTTGTCGCGGTTGATGAGCACCGGCGAGCCGACCGCGTCCATCGCCTTGTAGTCGCCGGGATTCGGCAGTTCGGCGGTGAAGGCCAGCATCAGCGGCACGCGCTTGAAGACCAGCTCCAGTTCGGCCTTGAACTGGTCCTTGTCGGTATAGCTGCCGGTAGGCACGCGCAGCGGCCGCGCGGTCTGGAAGGTCTTCTTGTTCGCCACGTAGTCGAGCATGATCTCGGCCACGTCACCAATGCGCTTTACGCGTTCCACGGTCTTCTCCCGGTAATTTATGCGCCGATCCTGCGCGAGCCGCCCGGTCGCCACAAGCTGCGCAAGGTGATAGGCGACAGGGGGGCGCACAGTGCGGCACTCAGGGGATCATGATGGAGAGGAAGAGCCCCCCGTGGGCATGGCTTGAAACCCCACCGCCGCATCTGGCTGCTTACGCCGGAACGGACTTGTGGGACGAACGCACGATCGCCGAGCAGGCGAGCGCGCTGGCCGAGGCCGACCCCGGCTTCGTGTGCCTGATCGAAGGCGACGTGACCGTCACCCGCGCGCAGGCCGTAGCCGATGCCGAGGCGTTGAGCGCCGCGATGCATGCGCGCGGCCTGCGGCCGGGAGACGTCATCGCCTTCCAGGTGCCCAACTGGCGCGAGGCGATGGTGATCAACCTGGCCGCCGCGATGTCGGGCCTCGTCGTCAACCCGATCGTGCCGATCTACCGCGACCATGAAGTCTCGTTGATGCTGGCGGACTGCGGCGCGCGGGCGTTCTTCGTCGCCTCTTCGTTCCGCAAGTTCGACTATGCGGCGATGGCGCGGCGACTCGCAGGCGTGCTGCCGGACCTGGCTCATGTCTTCACCGTGCGCGGCGAAGGTTCGGACGATTACGCAGCGCTGATCGAGGAAGGGCGCGCCCTCTCCTTCGCGCGGCCAAAAGTCGATCCGCTGGGCGTGAAGATGGTGCTCTACACCTCGGGCACCACGGGACGGCCGAAGGGCGTGCTGCACAGCCACGTCTCGATCGCCCGCATCCTGCGCGAGAGCGGGCACTACTGGGGCCTGACCGAAGGCGAGGCGACGCTGATGCCCTCCCCCGTCACGCATGTCTCGGGCTATGCCAACGGGCTGGAGGCGCCGTTCATCTGCGGAATCCGCACGGTGCTGATGGAAAGCTGGAACGCGGAGCAGGCACTCGCCCTGATCGACCGGCACCAGGCGGTCGGCACCGTCGCCGCCACGCCGTTCCTCGTCGAGCTGGCGGCCGCCGCCCGCGCGCGCGGCAATCGTCTGCCCAGCTTCCGCTTCTTCGCCTGCGGCGGCGCGGCGGTTCCGGCGGACTTGATCCCCGCCGCCAATGCCGCGTTCGACCACTGCCGCGCCTTCCGCGTCTTCGGCGCCTCCGAAGTGCCGCTGGTGACGTTCGGCTGGCCCAACGTCGAGGCGCTGGCCGCGACGACCGACGGCGCCATTGTCGATTACGAGGTGCGCATCGTCGATCACGAGGACCGCGACCTGTCCGACGGCCGGGAAGGCGAAATCCTCGCGCGCGGCCCCGGCATGATGCTGGGCTATGCCGACGAGGCGCAGACCCGCGAGGCGATCACCACGGACGGCTTCTTCCGCACCGGCGACCTCGGCGTGCGGAGCGAAGATGGCGCGATCACCATCACCGGCCGCAAGAAGGACCTCATCATCCGCGGCGGCGAGAACATCTCTGCCAAGGAGATCGAGGACGTCCTGCACGCCCACCCCGCCGTGCGCGAGGCGGCCGTCGTCGCCATGCCGCACG
>NZ_ALVC01000417.1:0-3210 GCF_000293195.2 Sphingomonas sp. LH128 | reverse complement strand
GGCGGGAATCGCCTCGCTCATGCTGGGCGCAGTGCCGATCCCGACCGGGCGGCTGCTCGATGCGGCGCTCGGCCATGGCGATCCGGTGGTCCGGGCGATCCTGCTGGAACTGCGCCTGCCGCGCACGCTGGTGGCGCTGATGGTCGGCGGGATGCTGGGCCTCGCGGGAGCCGCGCTTCAGGGGTACTTGCGCAATCCGCTGGCGGAGCCTTCAGTGCTCGGTGCGTCGAACTCGGCGGCGCTGGGCGCGGTCGCGGCGATCTACTTCGGCATCGGCGATTACAGCCCCGCCGTGCTGCCGCTGCTTGCGATCCTCGCCGCGCTGGCGAGCCTCGCGCTGCTGTTCGTGCTCGCGGGCCGCGCCGAGGGGCCGCTGGCGCTGATCCTTGCGGGCATCGCCGTCTCGACGCTGGCGGGCGCGGGGATCAGCCTTGCGCTCAACCTCTCGCCCAATCCTTTCGCGGCGATGGAGATCATGGCCTGGCTGCTCGGCTCGATCGAGAACCGGGCGATGGACCACGTCTGGATCGCCCTGCCCTGCATCGTCGTCGGCGCGGCGCTGCTGCTGTGGGACGGGCGCGCGCTCGACGCGCTGTCGCTGGGCGAGGACGGAGCGCGCTCGCTCGGCGTGGACCTGACGCGCACGCGCGCGCGGCTGCTGCTGGGCGTCGCCATCGGCGTCGGCGGCGCCGTGGCGGTGTCGGGCTCGGTCGGCTTCGTCGGGCTGATCGTGCCGCATCTGGTGCGCCCGCTGACCGACCGCAGCCCCTCGGCGGTGCTACTGCCCTCGTTCCTCGGCGGCGCGGTGCTGCTGACCGGCGCCGACATTCTGGTACGGCTGATCCCGACCGCGGGCGAACTGAAGCTGGGCGTGGTGACGGCGTTCCTCGGCGTCCCCGTCTTCCTCGTCCATCTGCTGAAGGAGCGCCGCCTGTGGTGACCGTGACCCTCAATGGCCTCTCCGTGGACCTGCGCGACCGCGCGGTGCTGCACGGGATCAGCGCCACGCTGCGCCCCGGCGAACTGACCGGGATCATCGGCCCCAACGGCGCGGGCAAGTCGACGCTGGTGCGCGCGCTGCTCGGGCTGATCCCGGCGACGCGGGGCGCGGTCGAGATCGACGGGCACGACATCGCGCGGATGACGCCGAAGGCGCTGGCACGGCTGGTCAGCTACCTGCCGCAGGGGCAGGCGCTGCACTGGCCGCTCAGCGTCGAGCGACTGGTGGCGCTGGGCCGCCTGCCCGGGCTCGGCCCGATGTCGCGGCTGGGCGCGGACGACCTTGCCGCCGTTCATGCCGCCATGGAGCGGGCAGACGTGCTGCACCTTGCCGGGCGCACCGCCACCGAACTTTCGGGCGGCGAGCGCGCGCGGGTGATGCTGGCGCGGGCGCTGGCGGTGGGCGCGCCGGGACTGGTCGCGGACGAGCCGCTCGCCGCGCTCGATCCGGGGCATCAGATCGACGTGATGGAACTGCTTGCCGCCGAGGCGAATTCGGGCGCGCTGGTGGTGACGGTGCTGCACGACCTGACGATGGCGGCGCGCTACTGCAAGCGGCTGCTGCTGGTGGATCGCGGCATGCTGGTGGCACAAGGCACGCCGCAGGAGGTCTTGACGAGCGACCGGCTGCGCGAGGTCTACGGCGTGACCGGGCGGATCGAGTTCGGCGGCGGCTCGGCGATGGTGGTGCCGCTGGAGCGGGTGTGAACCACCTCCCCAGCCCCCCTCGTCATTGCGAGCGTAGCGAAGCAATCCAGGGCGGCGCTCAACTGCCCTGGATTGCTTCGCTACGCTCGCAATGACGAAACTTGGGGCCTATCGCGCGAACGCCTTCACCTCCGCCAGACGGATTGCGCGGCCCTTCGCTGGCGTCATCGACACGCGCAACTTCCCGGTCTCGACCGCAGGCCACGTCACCCGCGTCACCCCGTTGGCAAGCGGCTTCACCGGCGCGCCGACCTGTTGCCAGCGGCCCTCGCGCCAGACCTCGACGCTGACCCTGCGCGGTGCAGCAAAACGTGCAGCATCGGCGAAGAACGCCAGCTCGGCGCCGCCCAGCGAAACCGTCTTGCCGAAGTCCAGCGCATACCACTGCGGCTTGCCAGAGGCGTCCGAGTCCCAGCCATTCGGCAGTTCCGGGTAGAACCACGCGCGGCCATCGACCGCATCGTGCAGCTTCTCCGCATCGGTGCCGGACGAGGCGCTGGCCTTGGGGAAACCGCTGCGCACGAGCTGCACCGCAAGGTTTTCCTCACGCACGATCGGCGCGTTGGCCTTGCGCGTAACGGGCACCTCGATCCGGCCGAGGTCGGCGCGGCGGGCGACTTCGACCCCGTCCACCATGACGGCGAGGCCCTTGCCATAGCGTGTGCCCTTCGCGTCCCATGTCACCGAGACTTCGTGCCCGTGGTACGGCACCCGCTCGATGCGGAACCAGTCGAGGCCCTCCTGCAACGGATTGACCTCCAGCACATCGTCGCTGCGCGGGCGGATGCCGACGAGGCCGGTCAGGATCAGGTCGATGTAGCCCGAGTGGAAGTAGTGGTGGCTGCGGTCCAGCCCGACGATCGGCTTGCCGGTCTCCGGGTCGTAGTCTTCTTCCAGATCGAGCTTGTCGCCCTGATAATGCAGCGCCGTATACTGGCGCAGCATCGCCATCCAGTCGGCGCGGGAAATGGGACCGTGCGCCTCGTAATGGTCGAGCAGATTGGCCATCGCGGTCAGCACCTGCGTCGTCTGGTAGGGCCAGATCGGGCCGTTCCACTGGCACTCGGGGTCCGGGCCGAGGTAGCGGTACTGGCGCATGTAGTATTCGTAAGTCTTCTCGACGGTGCGCATCCCGGCCTTGCCCGCCAGCGATCCCGGATCGGTCAGGTGCGCCCATGCTGCAGCATATTTCGCATCGTCGGGGACGAGATCGAACATCCACGGCAGGTAGCCAACGAGTTCGCGATTGCGGATCGGCTCCCAGTATTTGACGTGTTCGTTGGTAATCTGGTGGCGGTCGGTGAAATGCTGCAGCTTCGGGTTCCACAAGTCCGCCAGCACACGCGCCTTCAAGGCCTCGGCGCGGGCGGCATATTCCTTCGCCATCGCCGCGTCGCCCGCCATCTGCGCCATGCGCGACAAGGCGCGGGCATTGGCGAACATGTAGGCGTTGACCGAAGGCCGGAACGCATCACCGCCCCTAAAGCCGTCCTTGCCGCCCGA
>NZ_ALVC01000416.1:0-1723 GCF_000293195.2 Sphingomonas sp. LH128 | reverse complement strand
CCCGCAAGCGGGAGGGGGACCGACCATTTCGCCCCTCCCGCAAGCGGGAGGGGGACCGACCATTTCGCCCCTCCCGCAAGCGGGAGGGGCCGGGGGTGGGCCTCGCCTGTCCTCAGAACATCTTGCGGAAGTCGATCCCCAACACGCGGCCCTGCGGTTCGCGATAGGCGGGCTGATAAGCGATCGGGGTGAGCCCGTTCTGATCGGTCACCTTCTGCCGCGAATCGAGCAGGTTGTTGGCCTTGAGCGACAGGCGCGATCCCTTGAAGAACGGCATCTTGGAAACAAGGTCCTCGTTGCGGCCGAGATCGGCGAAGATACGCAGCGATACGTCGAAGGTACTGCCGAACCGCAGGTCCTGGCTGCCGGGCGCACCCGAGCCATCGACCCGGGCAGGCGCGTTCCATTCACCCTTCAGGCGCAGGCCATAGCCGTTCTTGAACAGGCCGCCCTCGGCCTCAATGGTGTGGCGCGGAGTGCCGCCCGCCGAGGTCGAATTGCCGTTCAGCTGGTCGAGCACAGGCACACCCGGCGCGATGAGGATCGTGTCGGTGAAGCGCCAGGTGTGATAGATCGAGAGGTTCCAGCGACTGCCATTGCGACCGCCGGGAGGGCCAAAGCCGCCCCCCGGAGGACCACCCGGTCCACCGCCGGGACCCCGTCCGCCCGATTCGGCGCGAGTGCCACCGGCGCCGCGCTCGCCCGCATGGTCAAGGCGCTCGACGAAATCCGCCCCGGCATGCACGTCGAAGTCGAGACCAACTCCACCGTCGCCCCGCACCCTGCGCTCGACGCCCGGATCGACCAATACAACGTCAGCCCCAAGCTGGCGCACAGCGGCAACCCCGATACCCTCGCCCTGCTGCCCGAACGCCTCGCCGCCTGGGCCGCTGAACCGCGCGCCTTCTTCAAGTTCGTCGTCGCCACCCGCGACGACCTCGACGAAGTCATGGCCCTGCAACAGACTTACGCCATCCCCGGCGCCCGCCTGTTCCTGATGCCCGAAGGCCGCTCCAGCGATGTCATCCGGGAACGGTCGGGCTGGCTGGCGGATTTCTGCTCGCAGCATGGCTTGCGGTTCACGGACCGCTTGCACATCCATCTTTGGGGCGACACGAGAGGCACATGAACGAAGCATCGCCCATCCCGCTGTGCGAGGACAGCTCGACCGCCGACACTCCGCAGGTCGAAGCGCCCGCGCGCCCGGCGATGCGCGGCGATCTCACCAAAGGCCCGATCCTGAAGACGCTGCTGTTCTTCTCGATCCCGATGCTGCTGTCCAACGTGCTGCAGACGCTGAACGGTTCGGTCAACGCGATCTGGGTCGGGCGCCTGCTGGGCGAGAGCGCGCTGGCGGCGACAGCCAACGCCAACATCGTGATGTTCCTCGTCTTCGCCGCCGTCTTCGGCTTCGGCATGGCGACGACGGTGCGCGTGGGCCAGCATTTCGGTGCGCGTGACATCGTCGCGGCGCGGCGCACCTTCGGCACCGGCGTCGGCTTCTGCATCCTGATCTCGATCGCGACCGGCGTGATCGGCTGGTTCGGTGCGGGAGCGCTGCTCGACAAGCTCGGCACACCTGCCGCCAGCCGCGCCGATGCACTCGCTTACCTGCAGGTGATCTTCGTGACGATCCCGCTGGCAAGCGTGAACATGATCGTCTCGATGGGCATGCGCGGCGTCGGCGATTCCAAGACGCCGCTCTACGCCATGATCCTGGCGG
>NZ_ALVC01000415.1:0-3057 GCF_000293195.2 Sphingomonas sp. LH128 | reverse complement strand
GTGGCGATGGCATTGGCGGCGGTCGCCGAAACGACGGTGTAGTCGGCGTTCTCGGCCAGTTCGGTCTTGGTGGACTTGGCGGTGGCGGCCGCGCTCGCGGCGGCGCGGGCGGTGGCGTCGGTATCCACGGCGTTGATCTTGCTCAGCCGCTCCCAGGTCAGCGATCCGGCCAGATCCTCGATGCGGTAGACATTGGCCGAGGTGGGCGACTTGGTGCCCGAGATCGTCGCCGTCTCGCCGCTCGCCACCATCAGCGCATCGCCCGCCGCGACCTGATCGATCGAGACTTTCTCGATGCCTGCGGGGTTGAAGGTGAGGCCCCACTTGCCGTCGGTCTTCTCGACCGTGAAATGCGACTTCCACTGCGAGGTCGTATTGCCCTCGGCGTCGAGAATAGGCGTGCCGCTGGCGTTCGTGGCGATCTTCGCGCCGATCGCGGCATTGAGCGCGGCGGCGACCGAATCAAGCGTCGGGGGCTGTGTGCTCGTCTGGGAAAGATCGACGCTGACGACCTCGCTGGTGGTGCCGCGGGTCAGGGTCACCTGAAAAATTTCACTGCCCGTCAGACCCTCGACCGGGGCCGCGCGGGTGGTCGAAACGCCGGTGCCGGCAACCGCGCCGGTGGCGTAGCGGGCCTCGACGCCGAGGGTGCGGGTGCTACTCGTCACCGATCCGAAACCGAGTTCGAGAAGGTCGGTATCGGCGCTCGAAAGGTAGCCCTGAAGGTCCGCCAGACCTTGCGCGAAACTCTTCTGCAAGGCCGCCCGTTCGGTTGTCGAAATCGTCTTGGAGGTGCCTGCCTGCGCCAGAATACGCAGGTTTTCCAGCGCCTTGTAAGCGGTAAAGGCGGTCTGGACGTCGGGCAGGTCCTCCAGCGAACTGTCGCCATTGGCATCGATGATCGAGGCGAGCCGCTTGACCGCCGCGACTTGCGCGCTGGTCGCGGTATCGGTGCCCAGGGCATCGAGCCACGGCGCCGTCGTCGTGGGTGTGGTGAACGCCTTCTTGGCCGCCGTCACCGCCACGCTGTCGGACGAGGCGAGGCTGCTTTGATAGGATGAATAGGCCGAGGTTCCTCCCAGAACCGACAGGCCGATCAACCCATTATTCAGACTTATCGTCAATTGTGCCTCGTGAGCCGGTTGCGTGGGTGTCCCTCCTATAAATAGAAGGAAGACCTTGCGATCGGATGAAATTGCGCATTTTTCAAGGAATCTCGCAGTGAACATGATGACCGCGGTGGGCGAGCCGCCGGAGCTCAAGAAATATTCGGGCACCCAGCGGGCGGCTGCGCTGCTGCTGGCGCTCGGCCAGGAGCACGGAATCCCCATCTGGCAGCAGCTGAACGACGACGAGATCAAGGAGCTGTCCTCCTCGATCGCGTCGCTCGGCCGCGTGCCTGCCGTCGTCGTCGAATACCTGCTCGGCCAGTTTTCGGGCGAGGTCTCCTCGATCACCACGCTGCACGGTTCGTACGAGACGACCGAGCGCCTGCTCGAAGGCGTGCTCGCGCCCGAGCGCGTCAAGGACATCATGGAGGACATTCGCGGTCCTTCGGGCCGGACGATGTGGGACAAGCTCTCGAACGTCAGCGAAGGCGTGCTGGCGGGCTACCTCAAGAGCGAGCACCCGCAGACCGTCGCGGTGATCCTGCAGAAGCTCAAGCCCGACCACGCCGCGCGGGTGCTGGCGGCGCTGCCGCGCGACTTCGGCACCGAAGTCGTCATGCGCATGCTCAAGACCGAGACCGTCCAGAAGGACGTGATCGTGCAGGTCGAGCAGACGCTCAAGACCGAGTTCATGACCAACCTCTCGCGCGCGCAGCGCCGCGATCCGCACGAGACCATGGCCGAATTGTTCAACGCGCTCGACCGCTCGACCGAGGAGGCGATGCTCGGCGCGCTCGACGAGAAGGCGCCCGAGGAAGCCGAGCGCATCCGCGCGCTCATGTTCACCTTCGAGGATCTGTCGAACCTGCTGCCGAGCGCGATCCAGGTCATCGTGCGCAACTGCAACAAGCGCGAACTGGCGCTGGCGCTCAAGGGCGCTCCGGAAGAGATGCGCCGCCTGTTCTTCGGCGCCATGACCGAGCGCGCCGCCAAGCTGCTTCGCGACGACATGGCCGCGATGGGGCCGGTGCGCGCCCGCGAATGCGAGGCCGCGCAGGGCAACCTCGTTACGCTCGCCAAGGATCTGGGCGAGCGCGGCGAAATCGTCCTCGCCGACCCCAAGAGCGACGATGCGATGATCTATTGATGACGACTGATGGCGACTAACCCGAAGGCACCCGCCGACGGCGCGGGAACGATACAACCTTTCGGCTTCGACCGGGTGTTCTTCCACCCCGTCGATACGCCGCTGGTCCCAGTGCCCGGCGAGCCCGAGCCTGCGTCCGCCGCGGAAACCCTGCCCGAATCCTTGCGTGACCGGATCGAGGATCTCGAATCCCGCATCGAGCGCATGCAGGCCGAGCACCGCGCCGAACTCGCTCGCGCCCGCGCGGACGGCTTCGAGGCGGGCGCCGCGCAGGCCCGTTCGGAACGCGGCGAGGCGCTGCTGGCGGCGA
This sequence comes from Sphingomonas sp. LH128, assembly GCF_000293195.2. NCBI lineage: Bacteria > Pseudomonadati > Pseudomonadota > Alphaproteobacteria > Sphingomonadales > Sphingomonadaceae > Sphingomonas > Sphingomonas sp. LH128. The sequence continues at coordinate 491 of NZ_ALVC01000415.1, read as the reverse complement.
CCGACGCGCTTCACGCCGCGCTCGACGGGATCGAGGGGCAGGTCGAGGCCGTCGCCCGCCGCATGATCGGCGAGGCGGGCGCGGTCGCCCTCCACGCCGCCGAGATGCTGGCCGGCCACGCCATCGAAACATCCCCCGCCCGCGCCGTGGACGAGGCACTGGCCCGCGCGCTGGAGCAAGTGGCGCAAGGCACCGCGCTGGTGGTCCGCGTGAACCCGGAAATGCGCGACGAAGTGGACGTCCTCGTCGAGGCGCGCGAGGCGAAATGTGGCCGCCCGCTGGCGATCACCGTGATCGACGACGAGGCCGTGCCGCAAGGCGACGCGCGCATAGAATGGACCTCGGGCGGCCTCAACGTAGACGCCGAAGCCCGCCGCGCCGCGGTGATGGCGGAACTCGCGGGGGTTTTGCTGTAACGCCAAATCCTCCCCGTCGCGCAGCGATGGGGAGGGGGACCGCCGACGCAGTCGGTGGGGGGGGGGGGGGGGCCC
>NZ_ALVC01000414.1:0-3000 GCF_000293195.2 Sphingomonas sp. LH128 | reverse complement strand
GCAAGACCGCCATCGCCGAGGGTCTCGCGCGCAAGATCGTCGAGGGCGAAGTGCCCGAAGTGCTGACCGAAGCGGTGATCTACTCGCTCGACATGGGCAGCCTGCTGGCCGGCACCCGCTATCGCGGCGATTTTGAAGAGCGTCTGAAGCAGGTCGTCTCCGAACTGGAGAAGATGCCGCACGCGGTCCTCTTCATCGATGAGATCCATACGGTGATCGGCGCGGGCGCCACCAGCGGCGGGGCGATGGACGCCTCGAACCTGCTCAAGCCGGCGCTGTCGGGCGGGACGATCCGCTGCATCGGCTCGACCACCTACAAGGAGTTCCGCAACCACTTCGAGAAGGACCGCGCTCTGCTGCGCCGGTTCCAGAAGATCGACGTGAACGAGCCCACGGTCGAGGATACCATCAAGATCCTCAAGGGCCTGCGCACCGCGTTCGAGGATCACCACCGCGTCAAGTACACGCCGGATGCGATCAAGACCGCCGTGGAGCTTTCGGCCCGCTACATCAACGACCGCAAGCTGCCCGACAAGGCGATCGACGTGATCGACGAAGTCGGCGCGATGCAGATGCTGCTGCCGCCCAGCCGCCGCAAGAAGACCATCACCGCGCGCGAGATCGAGCAGGTCATCGCGACGATGGCCCGCATCCCGCCCAAGTCCGTCTCGTCCGACGACAAGAAGGCGCTGGAGAACCTCGAACGTGACCTGAAGCGCGTGGTGTTCGGCCAGGACAAGGCGATCGGCCTCCTCGCCACCGCGATGAAGCTGAGCCGCGCTGGCCTGCGCGATCCGGACAAGCCGATCGGCTCGTTCCTGTTCAGCGGTCCCACCGGCGTCGGCAAGACCGAAGTGGCCCGCCAGCTCGCCAGCATCATGGGCATCGAGCTGAAGCGCTTCGACATGTCCGAATATATGGAGCGTCACTCGGTCAGCCGCCTGATCGGTGCGCCTCCGGGCTATGTCGGCTTCGATCAGGGCGGCCTTCTGACCGACGCGATCGACCAGAACCCGCACTGCGTCCTCCTGCTCGACGAGATCGAGAAGGCGCACCCCGACCTGTTCAACATCCTGCTGCAGGTGATGGACAACGGCCGCCTGACCGATCACCACGGCAAGACCGTCGATTTCCGCAACGTGGTGCTGATCATGACCACCAACGCGGGCGCCTCGGACATGGCCAAGCAGGGCATCGGCTTCGGCGACACCTCGAAGGAGGATGCCGGCGAGGAAGCGGTGAAGCAGATGTTCACCCCCGAATTCCGCAACCGCCTCGATGCGATCGTGCCCTTCGCGTACCTCGCCAAGGACACCATCAGCCGGGTCGTGGACAAGTTCATCCTCCAGCTGGAACTGCAGCTGGCCGACCAGAACGTCCACATCCAGTTCGACTCGGACGCACGCAGCTGGCTGGGCGACAAGGGCTACGACAAGCTCTACGGCGCGCGCCCGATGGGCCGCGTGATCCAGGAGAAGGTCAAGCAGCCGCTGGCGGAAGAACTGCTGTTCGGCAAGCTGGCGCACGGCGGCGAAGTCCACGTCTCGGTCAAGGAGAACGCGCTGAACTTCGAACTGACTCCCTCGGCGCCCAAGGTGTCCAAGACGAAGAAGAAGGTGCCGGTGAAGCGGGCGAAGAAGCCCGGTCCGCAGGCGGATACCAACGCCGACGATTGAGGCCGGTAACCTGAGGCCCATAAAACGCGCCGTCATCCCAGCGAAGGCTGGGACCGGTAGCTGTCTTTAGGCACGCGTTGGCAGAAGGGCGCCCTGACGTGAGTTGGGTACCAAGGGGCCAGCGGTCCCAGCCTTCGCTGGGATGACGGGCTTGAGAATGAAGAGGCCGGGAACCACACGGGTTCCCGGCCTCTTCTGCTATCCATGCCCCGCGATTTCTCCTGGATAAGACCCGAACCCTGGGGCATCCACGTCGTCCCCGCCGACTGCTGGATCGACCCGGCCCGCCCCGTCGATCGCGCGCTGGTGACTCACGGCCATGCCGACCACGCCCGCGGCGGCCACGGCGCGACGTTCGCCACCCCCGAAACCCTCGCCATCATGAAACTGCGCTACGCCACCGAGGAAGGCGCAGTGCCCGTCCCCTACGGCGAGCGGATCGCCCTGCCCGGAGATGTCCACGCCACCTGGATTCCCGCCGGACACGTTCTCGGCTCCGCGCAGATCCTGCTGGAGCACGCGGGCGAGCGGATCATCGTCACCGGCGACTTCAAGCGCCGCGCCGATCCCACCTGCCCGCCCTTCGAGGTCACCCCTTGCGACGTGCTCGTCACCGAGGCGACCTTCGGCCTCCCCGTCTTCCGCCACCCGCCGGTGGAGGAGGAGATCGCCAAGCTGCTCTCCGCCCTCGCCGCCAATCCGGAGCGCTGCGTGCTCGTCGGCGCCTATGCGCTGGGCAAGGCACAACGCCTGATCGCCGAACTGCGCCGCGCCGGGCACCAGGACACGATCTGGCTCCACGGCGCGATGGAGCGGATGTGCCGACTGTATGAAGAATGGGGCATCGATCTGGGCGACCTGCGGCTGGTGTCGGATGCCAGCAAGGAGCAACTGACCGGCGCGGTAATCGTCGCCCCGCCCTCGGCGCTCAACGACCGGTGGAGCCGCCGCCTGCCCGATCCGATCACGGCAATGGCCTCCGGCTGGATGCGGGTACGCCAGCGGGCCCGCCAGCGGATGGTGGAACTGCCGCTGGTGATCTCCGACCACGCCGACTGGGACGAACTGACGCAGACCGTAGTGGACGTGAACCCCGCCGAGACATGGATTACCCACGGGCGCGAGGAAGCCATGCTGCGCTGGTGCGAGTTGAACCAGAGGAAAGCGCGGGCGCTGGCTTTGGTGGGATACGAGGATGAAGATGATTGAAGAGAAGTCCTGGGGCCCCAGAGCTTATCGGCGCCCCAGACCCCTTTACTGTCGTCCTCCCGCGCGCAGCCGCCTCAGCCCCACATGGCGCCGCAGGCTATTTGTCTCCCGGCTC
>NZ_ALVC01000413.1:0-3384 GCF_000293195.2 Sphingomonas sp. LH128 | reverse complement strand
CCGGTCAGGTTGCGGCGGGTGGCGTCGGGCTTGATGATCGAAAAGGTGCGGGTAACCGCCATGGGACTATTCCTTGGACAAGGGCGTTATTGTTGGGCGCGCCCCTAGCCGGGAATGGGGTTGTCCGCAAGGTGGGCATTGCGGCCCGGTTCGGGGCCCACCCCGTACGGCTAGGCGATAAATCGCCAAGCCTTCCGGCCCTCCCGCAAGCGGGAGGGCGATCGCGCCTTCTTCTCCCCTCCCGCTTGCGGGAGGGGCCGGGGGTGGACCTGACGCCTTGGCCCTTACTCTTCCGCCTTCTTGGCCCAGCGGCCGTCTTCCTGCGCCCAGTATTCCTTCTTAACCCCTTCGCGCCCGCGCAAGTCACGCCAGACCTCGCGGGCCTGCGGCTTGGTCTCGTCGTCGAAGAGGTAGAACGTGCGCTCGAACGGCTCCTCGCCCTCGCACCACACGCCGTCGGCGATGACGAGGAAACGGGCGCCGTTCACCGGGTCGGGAATGTCGGACAGGAGGATCGGCTGACGCTCCTCGCCGCCCTCGCCCATCTGGCCGTTGGCGAGGAAGCCGTCCGGCCGGTGCGACCACAGCGCCGCCGAGATCCGGCCGCGCTGCTGCTCGTCGGCGGAGACCACGAGCACGCGCCCCCCGCCCTCGACGATGCGCCGGGCCAGCAACGGCACGACCGCATGGGCCGGGTCGCGGCTGAGTTCATAGAACATGACCTGCACTCAACCGCGTCCTTCTCTGGCTCAGACTTCGATCGTGTCGCGCACGAAGCGATCGAGCAGGCGCACGCCGAAGCCGGTCGCGCCCTTGTCCCAGGTAGCGCCGGGCTTGTCGGTCCACACCGTGCCCGCGATGTCGAGATGCGCCCAGGGGGTGTCGTTCTCGATGAAGCGCAACAGGAACTGCGCCGCCGTGATCGAGCCGCCGAAGCGGGGGCCGACGTTCTTCATGTCGGCGATCGGGCTGTCGATCATCTTGTCGTATGCCGGCCCCATCGGCATGCGCCACAGGCGATCGCCGGAGGCATCGCCCGCCGCGTTCAACTCGGCCGCAAGACCGTCGTTGTTCGAGAACAGGCCCGCATATTCGTGCGAGAGGCTGAGGATGATCGCGCCGGTCAGGGTCGCGAGGTCGATCACCTTGGCGGGCGCATATTCGCGCTGAACCCAGGTCAGTGCGTCGCACAGGACGAGGCGGCCTTCGGCGTCGGTGTTGATGACCTCGATGGTCTGGCCCGACATGGAGGTCACCACGTCGCCCGGGCGCTGGGCATTGCCGTCAGGCATGTTCTCGACAAGGCCGCACACGCCGATGACGTTGGCCTTCGCCTTGCGCAGCGCGAGGGCGAGCATGGTGCCGGCCACCGCACCGGCGCCGCCCATGTCCCACTTCATGTCTTCCATGCCTGCGGGCGGCTTGAGGCTGATGCCGCCGGTGTCGAAAGTCACGCCCTTGCCGACGAAGGCGACTGGCTTCGCACCCTCTTCGCCGCCCAGCCACTCCATAACCAGCAGGCGCGCAGGCCGAACCGAACCCTGCGCAACACCGAGCAGCGAGCCCATGCCGAGCGCCGCCATCTCCTTGTCGTCGAGCACGCGAATCTTGAGGCCAGAGCCCTCCATGCGCGCCTTGCAGCGCTCCACGAAGCTCTCGGGATAGATCACGTTCGCGGGCTCGGTGACGAGTTCGCGGGTGAAGGAAACGCCCTGCGCGATCGCCTGCTCGATCTCCCAAACCGCCTCGGTGCCTTCGGGCGCGCCGACGAGCGAGACTTCGGCGAGGCTCGGCTTCGCATCGGCGGCCAGCTTGGTGCGATAGACGTCATGGCGCCACGAACGCAGCTGCGCGCCGAGCAGCGCCCCTGCCGCTTCCTCCGCCGAGAGACCCGCGCCGGTGACGTCGAGCGTCAGCGCGGTCTCGCCGCTGGTGAGGTACTTGGCGACGACAGCCGCGCCGGCCTTTTCCACCGCAGCCTTGCGGTCTTTCGCCGAAGCCTCGCCGATTCCCGCCAGCGCCACGCGCACGGCTTTACCGCTGCGCTCGACGAAACCTTCGAAGACCTGGCCCGCCTTGCCCGTGAAACGCGCACGCTTCGCGCCTTCCGCCAGCACCGCTTCGAGGTCTGCAGGCACGGCGTCCTGATTGACGAGACGCGCGATGACGCCTGAAGCCGACTCATCCGCCGCGCCAAGGAACTGGATTTTCATGGATTCTCCTGGATTTCCCCGGTGAAACGCCGATCTTGTGCGCTTCACCGCATGACTGGATTGCAGTTAGGCACAGGCGATGCGATAGGCAACCCATGCTCCCAGCCGTGCAGACTTCGCTGCAAGCCCCGTTCCGCCGCTTGCGTCCGCTTTCGCTGCACGCGCTCGCCCTCGGAATCGCGACGCTTTGCGCGCCCCACGCCGCTTTTGCGCAGGACGTGGCCCGCCCCGTTGATACCGGCCCGATCGCCGGCGCGCCCGCCGCCCCGCCGGTGTCCACCGGCGAGACCGAGCCCGTCGCCTTCGAGGCCGACGACGTCCAGTACGAGCAGAACAGCGAAGTCGTCACCGCGACCGGCAACGTCGTCCTGCGCCGCCGTGATCCCCAGGGACAGGTCCAGTCGGTCCGCGCCGACAAGGTCACCTGGAACCGCCAGAGCGGCAAGATCCTTGCCGACGGCAATGTCCGCATGGTCGATCAGGACGGCAACCAGCTCTATACCGGACAAGTCGAGCTGACCGACGAACTCAAGACCGGCATGATGGAGAACCTGCTCCTCGTCATGCGCGAAGGCGGCCGCCTCGCCGCACTCAAGGGCGAGCGGATCGCCAACGGCGACGTCATTCTCCACAAGGCGGCCTACACCGGCTGCGACGTCACCGACGATGACGGCTGCCCTAAGAAGCCCAGCTGGCGCATCGTCGCCAAGCAGGTCATCTATTCCGACACGCAGAAGCGCGTGCGCTTCAAGGACGCCCGGATCGAGCTGTTCAGCGCGGTGCAACTGCCGCTGTTCGGCCTGACGATCAGCACCGACGGCCACGCCGTCTCCGGCTTCCTGATGCCCGACCTCAAGTCGAGCCCGTCGAACGGCATCGAGATCGCGCAGTCGTACTACTGGAAGCTCGCGGAGAACCGCGACCTCACCGGCACGGTCTCGGCCTTCACCAAGGCCGCGCCGATGGCATCGCTGCAGTACCGCGCGCTGACCGACAAGGGCGCCTACCAGATCACCGGCCTCGCCACCGCCAGCAGCAGCATCCCGATCTACAGCGGCACGGGTGAGGAGATCACCAGCGGAAACCGTTCGTTCCGCGGCTACATCTTCGCCAACGGCAAGTTCCAGCTGGACGACAACTGGAGCGTCACCGCCTCGATCCGGCGCGCGAC
>NZ_ALVC01000412.1:0-952 GCF_000293195.2 Sphingomonas sp. LH128 | reverse complement strand
GGCCTTGCGCTCGACCTCGTGCGCACGACGAGCTGGGCGACCTTGCGCGACCGGCTGGTCTACGGACAGGTGCAGGCCGCGCACATGCTGGCGCCGCTGGCGGTGGCGGTGACGCTGGGCCTGAGCCAGCAGCCCGCCGCACTGGCCGCGCCGTTCAAGCTGGGCGTCAACGGCAACATGCTGGTCATGGCGAAGGACTTCGCCGCCGCCCTTGCGCCCGATCCCGCCGCGCGGCTGGCCGAGGCGCTGGAGCGCGGCCTCTGGAAACCCCGATCGAACAGCGCGGGCCTGCTGCTCGCCCAAGTCTCAGGAGCATGATGATGGCCGAACGCACCGACGAACAGCACGCCGAGAAGATGAAGAAGAAGCAGGCCGCGCATGACCGCATCATGGCGGGCAAGACCGTGGAAAAGGGCCTGCTGATCGTCAACACCGGCAAGGGCAAGGGCAAGACCACGGCCGCGCTCGGCATGGTGGTGCGCATGATCGGGCATGGCAGGAAGGTGGGCGTCGTCCAGTTCGTGAAGGGCGCGATGACCACCGGCGAGAAGGCCGTCTTCGATGCCTTCCCGGACAACGTCGAGTTCAAGGCGATGGGCGAAGGCTTCACCTGGAACACCCAGGACCGCGCCCGCGACATCGCCCTCGCCCGCGAGGCGTGGGACGAGGTGAAGCGCATGGTCGCCGATCCGGCCTACGACATGGTGCTGGCGGACGAGCTGAACATCGTGCTGCGCTATGACTACCTGCCGCTTGAGGAAGTGCTTGAGGTGCTGACCGCGCGTGCGGAGATGAAGCACGTCGTCGTGACCGGACGCAATGCGCCGCAGGGGCTGATCGACACGGCCGATCTCGTGACGGAAATGACGCTGGTGAAGCACCCCTTCCGCGAGCAGGGCGTGAAGGCGCAGACGGGGATCGAGTTCTGATGCACGCCTCTCGTCGTCCCGGA
>NZ_ALVC01000411.1:0-1781 GCF_000293195.2 Sphingomonas sp. LH128 | reverse complement strand
TGGTTCCAGAGGCATTGAGGCCCGCGCGAAGCCTTCGCCGCGCCGTTGCCGGAAGCGCATCGTCGCGGGCTCTCCGAGCGATATGCCGATGATGTGCTCGTAGACCGGGCGATCCCTGTGCCAGCCGATGCCCGCACCTGGATCGTACCGGATCAGCAAGGCCTGGATCAGCAGATCGGGAGCAAGGCCGACAAAATGTGCTGCCCGATCACGAAACGGCTCCAGCCAGTCCGGGATCGGCGGCGCTTCCATGGGCTTGCCCGCCTCGAAGTCATAGCACCACCCGAATGATGTGGTGAACCGTTTGCCGGTCCAGCCCTGAAAGCGGAACGGCTTCAGATCGCTCTCGTCGATCCTGCGGATCAGCATTTGCTCCTCCGATCGATCGATGATGTCCGGCCGCTCGGCGAGACCGGGCAGAACGGGCGTATCGAACAGGTCCAGCATCATGCCGCCTCGCTTTCGCCGAAAATCGGCAACTCGACCCCGGCGGCCAAATCCGCCGCCGGGGCCTCACCGAAATTCGACACCGTCACGCCAACCAGCCGGATCCCCTTTATCGGCGGCAACACCGTGCGTACGAGATCGATGGCGCAGCGCTGGAGGTTCTCCTGGGTCACGATGACGCTGGGCTGACTGCGGCTGCGTGTAATCTGCTGGAAGTCGCCGTACTTGATCTTGACCGTAACGGTCCGCCCGAAGGTTTCGCGCGCCTCGCACCAGCGCCAGACGTCATCGGCCATCCTCAGGATACCGGCCTCGATCTCACCGGGCTCCGTCAGGTCGCGGTCGAACGTCGTTTCCGACCCGCATGACTTGCGCACCCGGTTGGGATTGACCGGGCGATCGTCGACGCCCCGCGCGATCGCGAAGTACCATTCTGCTGAACTGCCGAAGTTCTGCTGCAGGAAGCCCAGCGACTTTGCCCTGAGGTGGGCACCGGTTTCGATACCCAGGCGCTTCATCTTCTCAGCCGTCACCGGCCCCACCCCGTGAAAGCGACTGACCGGCAGCGTCTCCACCCAAGCTTCGCCCATATCCGGGGTGACAGCGAACTGTCCGTTCGGCTTGCGATGGTCGGATGCCAGCTTCGCGAGGAACTTGTTGTATGAGATCCCCGCCGATGCCGTGAGCCCGGTCTCGTCGAGGATGGCCTTGCGGATGGCCTTGGCCGTCCTCCAGGCTGTCTCGATACCGCTTTTGTTCGCTGTCACGTCGAGATAGGCCTCGTCGAGGGAAAGCGGCTGGATTAGGTCGGTGTAGCGCGCAAAGACTTCATGGATCTGGCGCGACACATCCTTGTAGACCTCGAAGCGTGGCGGCACGAAGATCAGTTCCGGACAGCGGCGCAGTGCCGTCACCGAGGGAAGCGCCGATTTCACGCCGAACTTGCGCGCTTCATAGCTGGCAGCTGCGACGACACCTCGGGATGCGCCATGCCCGACGGCTACCGGACGTCCCCGAAGGGATGGATCATCGCGCTGTTCAACGGAGGCGAAGAAGGCATCCATGTCCACGTGAATGATCTTGCGGATGGCTGAGTCGACCATGCGCAGGCAATAGCATGACTGGAACAAATAACGAACATTTTATGTGTGACCAGATGACAGCCGGGCGCGTGCACAGGACTTCTGCGCTTACGCTACCCCGTCTTCCTCATACCTGCCCGCAAGCCGCAATTGACGCACGATCCCATTGAATGCCGCAGTCACACCTTGGGCGCGTCCGATCTCGTTCTCCTGGCGCGCCGCGTCCCAGTACAGTTCAAGCGGCCAACGCTC
>NZ_ALVC01000410.1:0-2554 GCF_000293195.2 Sphingomonas sp. LH128 | reverse complement strand
CCCCCCCCCGACTGCGTCGGCGGTTCCCCTCCCCATCGCTTCGCGAAAGGGAGGATGGGCTTGATCCTCCCTTTCGCGAAGCAATGGGGAGGTGGCAGCGGCGAAGTCGTTGACGGAGGGGTATTCTTCGATGATTTGCCTCCCCGGGCCATCGTGCTAAGACTGAATGCTAGAGTAGCAATATTGCTTCCGGGTTGCATTCTGCGAAATTTTCGTTCAACGGCGCAATTCTGTTGCAGACTTGAGGATACGTTCGATGGCGACTCTCGCCGATGCCGGCCTGACTTTCACCACCCTTGCCCACCCCGCCCCCGCCAGCGCCGAGACGCGCGCAGCCGTGCTGGCGAACCCCGGCTTCGGCACCAATTTCACCGACCATATGGTGACGATCGAGTGGACTGAAGGCCAAGACGGTGTTGGGCGATGGCACGATGCGGTAATCGGCCCTCGCCAGCCGATCCCGCTCGATCCGGCGGCGGCGGTGCTGCACTATGCGCAGGAAATCTTCGAGGGCCTCAAGGCCTACAAGCAGGCCGACGGCGCCATCGCGCTGTTCCGCCCCGAAGCCAACGCCGCGCGCTTCAACCAGTCGGCCGAGCGTCTCGCCATGCCCGCGCTGCCGGAAAGCGTGTTCGTCGAAGCCATCGAGAAGCTCGTGCAGATCGACCGCGCCTGGATCCCGGAAGGCGAAGGCGCCTCGCTCTACCTGCGCCCGTTCATGATCGCGACCGAGGCGTTCCTCGGCGTGCGCCCGGCCAAGCAGTACAAGTTCATCGTCATCGCCAGCCCGGCAGGCAACTACTTCAAGTCGGGCGCCCCTGCCGTGTCGATCTGGGTTTCGGACTATACCCGCGCCGCCCCCGGCGGCACCGGCGCAGCCAAGTGCGGCGGCAACTATGCCGCCAGCCTCGTGCCGCAGGCCGAAGCGATCGCGCGCGGCCATGACCAGGTCGTCTTCCTCGACGCCGCCGAGCACAAGTGGATCGAGGAACTGGGCGGCATGAACCTGTACTTCGCGTTCGACGACGGCACCCTGCTGACTCCTGAACTGACCGGCACCATCCTGCCCGGCATCACCCGTGACAGCCTGCTGCAACTCGCCCGTGAAGAGGGCCTGACGGTGACGGAAGGCCGCTACAGCCTCGACCAGTGGCGCGCGGATGCCGCTTCGGGCAAGCTGATCGAGACGTTCGCCTGCGGCACCGCTGCGGTCGTCACCTCGGTCGGCAAGGTCTCGGGCCGCGATGGAGATTTCACCATCGGCACCGGCGGCCCCGGCCAGCTGACCGGCAAGCTGAAGAATCGCCTCGTATCGATCCAGCGCGGCGAAGCGCCGGACACTCACGGCTGGATCCGCAAGATCGGCTGAAGCTGGCATTGAGGATGGCGTCGTCCCGGACTTGATCCGGGACCGCTGGTCATGAGCGGCCCACCTCTTCGCCAGACGTGGTGCTTCGACAAGCTCAGGGTGGGCGGAGGTTGCGCCAAGCGCCCAATCCCGCTCAGGCTGAGCTTGGCGAAGCCCCCGCCAAACCTCGCGCCTAAAGACAGGCGCCGATCCCGGATCAAGCCCGGGATGACTGCAAATTGGCGCCGCGTCGATCCGCGACCTTCATCGAACATCCGGACGAAGCGCTTATATAACCGCTTCCCGCCTTGTCGGCGCTCCTGCGCGAACCTACCTGTGCGCCGTCTTCCATCTCCCAAGGAGCGTTCCCGCATGGCCGATCTCACCTACACCCCGCCCAAGGTCTGGACCTGGGACCAGCCCAACGGCGGTGAGTTCGCCGGCATCAACCGCCCGACCGCCGGCGCCCGCTTCGAACGCGAACTGCCGCGCGGCCAGCACCCCTTCCAGCTCCATTCGCTCGGCACCCCGAACGGACAGAAGGTGACGATCATGCTCGAGGAACTCCTCGCGGCGGGCTACGAAGCCGAATACGACGCCTGGCTGATCTCGATCTCGGACAGCGACCAGTTCTCCTCGGGCTTCGTGTCGATCAACCCGAACTCCAAGATCCCCGCCCTTCTGGACCTGTCCGGCCCGGAGCCGGTGCGCGTGTTCGAATCGGGCTCGATCCTGTTCCACCTCGCCGAGAAGTTCGGCGCCTTCATGCCAACCTCCGGCCCCGGCCGCACCGAATGCATGAACTGGCTGATGTGGCAGATGGGCAGCGCGCCGATGCTGGGCGGCGGCTTCGGCCACTTCTACGCCTATGCGCCGGAAAAGTACCAGTACCCGATCGACCGCTACGCGATGGAGGCCAAGCGCATCCTCGACGTCGCTGACAAGCGCCTCGGCGAAACGCGCTATCTGGCGGGTGACGAGTACACCATCGCCGACATCGCCGCCTACGGCTGGTTCGGCGGCTTCGTGCGCGGCGACGCCTATGGCGACGCGGCGACCTTCCTCGACGTGCCGAGCTATGAGAACCTCATGCGCTGGGGCGAGGAGTTGGGCGCCCGCGAGCCGGTGCGCCGTGGCCGCATCGTCAACCGCAAGGGCGAAGGCTTCGTGCCCGAGCGCCACAGCGCCGCCGACATCGACGCGGTG
>NZ_ALVC01000409.1:0-1856 GCF_000293195.2 Sphingomonas sp. LH128 | reverse complement strand
CAGCCAATTCCTACTTCAGAACAGTGCCTTACGCTACTCCCGCCAACCCTCTCGAGCACTCCGGTGAATAACAGCGGCTAGCCGGTTCGATCCTGCGTTATCGAACGGGCGAGACTGTTCCGAGGTTGACGCTGTTGGGACGACTGACGCACCCCGGCGTGGGTTTGCACGTGAAGGATTACCGAAGGTGGCTGTTTCTGACGCCGCTGATCGTTCTGTGCGTGACGTTCATGTTATTCATGGCCGCGCTGTCGTTGGCGCTGTACTCTGCGGCAAAGGGCGTGTTTGCAGGCCCGATGACGTATCTGGCACTGCTAGCGGTGTCTTTAGGCTGTGTGTGGTCCTTGTCGCAGCGCTGGAATCGGTTGTTCACGGATCGCATTCTGCTGCTGGGTATGGGCGACGTTGCGGACGTCGACGGGGGGGTGGTTCTTGATTGCGAGCGAGGCAGTGAAGGACGACTGGCGATCGTGATCAGGAGATATTTCGCGGATTGTCCGATATGTGATGCTGAGACGGTGATGCTGGCGCGTGGCGGCGTGGAGTATCCGGGGCGGATTGTCGGGCGGTGTCAAAACAGCCCGCGAGAGCACGTTTTCAGCTTTGATAGGGTGACGCTCGAGGGGGCACCGCTGCGGCAGCGGCGCCGCGATGAAGGGAAGGCCGTCTAGCGCGCGGGCGCACGTCGGTTGGCCCGCAGGGCCCATATATGTTCAGAGCAAAGGATTAGATGCCAAATGCCGGTAGATGAAGGATCGACGTTGACGCGCGCGGATCTTGCGGAGGCGCTGCATCGTGGGGTTGGGTTTTCAAGGAACGATGCACTTCACCTGGTGGAGCAGATCCTCGAGCGCATGACGGATGCGTTAGCCGCAGGCGAGAACGTGAAGATCACGAATTTCGGGACATTTTTGCTGAACGATAAGGCCGAGCGGGTCGGGCGCAATCCGAAGACGGGGGTGGAGGTGCCGGTATCAGCGCGGCGCGTGGTGACGTTCAGGCCGAGCCAGGGATTGCGCGATCAAGTGGCCGGGTCGCCTGCTACGTAAGTTGCGAGGCCGAGCCACGATCCGTTCCCGCCGCGAAACTGGCGCACGACGTCGCCGCGATCCCAATGGCCGGTGAAGATTCCGCGCCTGTTGATGCCGCCGACGGGACGGGTGCGAGCGGCCAGCAGTCTGGCACGGCGGGTGTCGCGATCGAGGTGACGCAGAGGTTCCATGGTGATGATCCTTTCTGCAGGATCGATCGCGCAGCGATCGGTCAGATTTTCATGAAGAGCCACGCATAGATGAGCGAAGCGGCGAGGGCGGCGAACAGAGTGCAAGCCGCTCGTGGGGCGCCGTAGGCAGCTACGGGGAGGGCAGCTTTCATGTCAGGCTTCATCCTCGGCATGATGCTGGTCCTGGGCGTTGACCCAGGCAAGGTTGATCGCGGCGCCTATGAATGCCCATACGACGATCGCGACGACGGACCATGTTTGCCATGATCGAGGCGGTAGTTCGGTCAGGTTCCCGAACAGTGTCGCGATTGTGAAGTTGGCGATGAGCAGCGCCAGGATGACAATCCATGGCGTCCACAAGGGCCGATTCAAGAGCTTTGCCAGCATCGATGGGCTCCTATTTGTACCAGGGGTGACGGGAAGGGCTGCCTGGCTTGTCTCAATGACTTTGAAGCAGTCGGTCGACCAATAAGGCAAGCGATAGCGCGGCGATCAGCGGGTCGCCGGTCTGGCAAGAAGTTTGGAACAGGGGGTGTAGGGGTTGCCAGACCGGCGGGAACAAGACTGCATCTCGTCGTCTGTGAAAAGCGCTGAAGCCCGCAGGGAGGCGTGGGTTTTGGTGGATATGAAGTAA
>NZ_ALVC01000408.1:0-1267 GCF_000293195.2 Sphingomonas sp. LH128 | reverse complement strand
TGGCTGTTCTCGACTGGGCACACCCGAACACGCCCTGTCTCAATTCGCGCGAGGATCTGTGGGCAAGGGAACTGAAGCATGCCCTTTATGCCGGTGGGTTGTACGTCGGAAGTGGCACCGACATTGCTGAGCCGCCCTCCCTGCTTGCAGGTCAGGGGCGTTTCGAGGTGTCGCGTGCGCACAACGTCGCGATCTGGTATGGCGGATTTACCGGAGCGGCAGGCATCGCCGACCGATTGGCGCACTGGCTTGACGGCGGTGATGGCGCGCTGCGGGGATATCCAGCGTCCGGTTAGATTTTCATGGTCGTGCTGCGGATCGCCGCCTCGCCCGGCGCTCATGGCCGCGATGAGGTTTGCCGGCAGGTCCGCGCCGAGATTGCGATCTGTTTCAAGCCGTTCGACAAACTCGAAAAAGCGGTCATGGATTCCGCGCGCGTCCGCTGCAGGCCACCATTTTTCGAGGTTCTCCTTGAAAACGGGAGAATCCTGCGTCTTTTCGGGCCCGCAAAACAGAATTCGCGCGATTTCCCATCGCCCATGGTCGGCAGTGGCAAGGATATACTGCTGCCTGCGCTTATCGCGATATTGCGATTGGCGAACGAATTTCCTTAGGCTCAGCATCTGTAATTTACGTCCTGTCAACCGGCGCGCAAAACTGGGTCTGACTCAAATTCCGTGCAGATTGGACATTTCCTCGCTGTGTCCGGCCCACTCCACCGGGGTTCAGCAAGGAGTGAACGTCGATGGCCTCGAAAGCATGGGACAGTAGCCTGCGGCTACCAGGTCTGATCTTGGAAAGCCGAACTGTGATCGACGGGATTGTCGAGATGTCGGGCCGATTGGCGCCGGAGGGGGCGAACTGCCCGGACTGCGCGATGCCCTCGAAGTCGCTCCACAGCCGATACGACCGCAGGCTATCGGATTTACTATCGCGATGCCGAGCTCGCAGACGATCCCCGCGAAAGGGCGACCGGGGTCATGCGCGACTTCATAGCGGAGGTGCTCCCTGACTTGGCTGTGGATCGCCGTGAGGTCGCGATGGAGACCATTAAGATGACCATGTCGGAAACGGGCAGGCGCATTTCGGAGGAGCGCCATCTGTTGGAGCGGAGCGAGGTGTATGCCGATGCGGTCGCGGATATGTTCTGCGCCTATCTAGATCGCCTTTCGGCCAACGGCTGAGCCGCCCGCCGGACACCTCTACGTCATTCGGCCGATCCGGCGTCTAGCGCGGATATCAGCCTCACCGCCTATGCACAGGTGTG
>NZ_ALVC01000407.1:0-1218 GCF_000293195.2 Sphingomonas sp. LH128 | reverse complement strand
GGGCGTTGCCCGCATCGACGTTGATCATGTTGCCGGTGGACTTGGCGGACTGGTCGCCCGCCAGGAAGTAAAACACCTCGGCAATGTCACCGGGCAGCCACACCGGCCACAGTGCCCGAGGCATCGCGTCACGCCGAAGTCGTCCCGCTCTAGCCCGGAGCTATACCCGGAGGAAATTTCCGTGTGGGCGCCACGATCGAAATACCGGTCTGGTGGCCACGGCAATCTCGCCCCGTTTCCATCCAAAAAATGGCGAAATACCCTGATCGCCTTGCGGCACGGCGTGCACTCGACCCTCCTGGGTTCGACCGCCCGTGAATGAAGTCAGGGCATACTATTGGGCCAGCGGCCGGTCCCGCCATTGTCGCGCGGGCAAATACAAGCTGACGGTGTCACCGAGCGCTTCGGCATTATCCCCGCTGGCGAAGACATAAGCGCCTTTCGGCATGGACCAGCCGCCGCCGCCCCAGTCCGCCAGCAATCGGGGATCGATGGCGATCTTCACCTTTACCGACCGGCCGGCGGCTATCTCGACACGTTGGAAGCCAACGAGGCGGCGCTTGGCCATTCCATTTCGACTGACGAGGTAGACCTGCGCGACGGTCGCGCCGCTTCGGCTCCCGGTATTCGTGACGGTGAGTGTCGCAGCATCGCCATTCACTTTCAGGTCGCCGGTTCGAAAGCGGGTGTAACTAAGTCCATAGCCGAACGGGAACAGCGCCTTATGTCCGTGAAGGGCATTCCAGCGGTAACCGACGTCGGAACCTTCGATGTCGTAGTTCACGGCAAGCTGCCGCTGCGACAGATCGGTGCCGGGCGTAATGTTGCCGTCCAGTTCGATGCCGTCCAGCCGGGGGCGGGGAAGTTCATCGACGCCGGAAGGAAACGTCATCGGCAGGCGCCCCGAGGGATTTACCTCTCCGAACAGCACCGATGCGATCGCCTCGCCGCCGGCCGCTCCCGGATACCACGCCTCGATTACCGCAGCGGCCTTTGCAAGCCAGGGCATCTGGACCGGACCACCGGTCTGGAGCACCACGATCGTGTTCGGATTGGCCTCGGCGACAGCGGCTATCAGCGCGTCCTGGCCATTGGGCAGGCCGAGGTCCGGGACATCCTTACCTTCAGTCATCCACTGCGTCGCGAACACGATCGCCACTTCGGACTGACGCGCGATTGCGACGGCGTTCGATATATAGCGGCTGGGGGGGGGGTGGA
>NZ_ALVC01000406.1:0-18184 GCF_000293195.2 Sphingomonas sp. LH128 | reverse complement strand
GGCAGCATCAGCAGGTTGGCTGGTAATCCGGTAACGATGGCGAACAGACCGGGGCCTTGATCGGGACTGAACAGGCTCCGGCTCAATGCGAGCGAGAGTCCGATGAGCGTCCCGATCGCCATGACGGGTTGCAGGCGTACAAAACGCATCACCAAGAACTCGCGCAATCCCATGCCTTCTCGAAGCCGGGTTCCATAAGCATGGGCAATCACGAAGCCGCTTAGTACAAAGAAAAAATCCACTGCCAGATAGCCGCTTGCGAACAGCGATCCCGCTGCGGCCGGCCGCCCTAGTGCCGCAAGAGTACGTAAGTGATAAAACAAAACCGAAAACGCGGCGATGCCGCGTAGTGCGTCCAGCGCAGCAAAGCGCTGGGGGGCTACAGTGTCCTCAGTCGACATAGTAGCCCTTGAATTTCTTGTGGTAGCCAAATGCGTCGGTGAGCCCCGCGCTGGCGAATTCCTTGATGTTCACCAGGCTGAGCGCAACCCCTCCCACCTTGCCGCCCCCTTGAGCGAGGAGGTCAAGAGTCGTCCGCACCGCTTTTTCCGGCGTTCGGCGCCAGCGTGCGATGACCAGAGTCTTGTCCGATAGCCTGGATACCATCCGTGTTTCGGCCACGCCCAGAACAGGTGCAGAATCGATGATGATGATGTCGAAACCCTCCCTCAGGCCAGCGATCAGGCGCGCCATGGCATCTTCCGTTATCTGGTCTTCCGAGCTCCGTTGGCCGAGGGTTGGCAAGATATGCAAGCCGGTACGATCTTCGCGCACCAGCGCTTCGTCGATCCGGATCGTACCATCCAGAACACGGAACAGCCCTTCGGCATTCCTGCCGGGTAACAGGGCGTCGGAAGTCGAGTGATGGCGTACGTCGGCGTCCACCAGCACGACACGCTGCTTGCCGATGGCCAAGGTTCGAGCCAGGCACATCGAAGTGGTGGACTTGCCCTCCCGGGGAAGAGCGGATGTGATGGTGAGGACTTTGGCCGTGCCGTCCGACATCGTGAGTCCAAGGTAGGTTGCAAGATTACGAAGGCTTTCCGTGAACAGCGACATCGGCCGCATTGTCACATAGTCCTGAGGCAGGATGCTTTCCGCTTTTGCACGAGTTGCTGAGGACAGGGTCGGAATGGCTCCTGCATAGACCGCGCCTAGGCCCGTCTCGATGTCGGCGCGGGTCGCGACCGTATCTTCCAGATATTCCGCGACCGCCATGGTCAGGCAGGCAGCTATCGCTGCTGCTGCCAGCCCGGCAAGCGCACCGAGAAGATAGCGGGGTGAGGAAGGGGTATCTGGTACACGTGCCACAGACGCGATCGTCGCGTCTGCGTTGGGCAACGCGCCGACCTGCGCGGTCTCTTTTTCACGCGTGAGGTAGGCGTTGTAGATCGCCCTGCTTGCCTCGGCTCGTCGCTCGAGTTCCAGGCGGCCCACTTGTGCCGAACTGTTCTGGGCCAGCGAGCCTTTCGCCTGTGCGCGACTTGCGAGCAATGAACCAAGCCGGGATTCCGCAATCTGCACATCGCCGCGCAGGCCGGAGATGATGCGCGTCAATTCGGCACCGAGTTGACTGCGTACGTCGGCAAGTTCATCGCGAGCTTCGACCACGTCGGGATGGAGCGCTCCATAACGCGCATCCAGTTGGGCCAGGCGGGCACTGGCCTGCGCTTCCTGCTGCCGCAGTTGCCTGACCGTTTCCGACGCAAGCGCGCTGCCGGTATCGGCCCCGCCTCCACCGCGCGCGATCTGGGTCTGAGCAGCGCTCAGCTTTCCGCGCTGTTCGGCCAGTTGCGCCTGCGAGTCCGCGATCTGGCGATTGAGTTCGGAGACTTCCTGCTCGGCCATGGTCGCGCCTTGCGCGCTCATGAGATTGTTGCGGATCATGTAGTTCTGAAGCGCCGCATCATCGGCGACCGCCTGGCGCTGCAGAGTGCTTGCCTGTCCTTCGACGTAGCGCGCGGACTGGCTGTTGCGCAGTTGCTTCTTGGTGCTGTCGAGTTGGATGTAGCGCCCTGCCAGCGCGTTGGCGATCCTTGCCGCGTTCACAGGGTCGGTGGAAGAGACCGAAATCTCGACGAGATATGTCACACCAACACGCCGAACATGACTTTGCACCAGAAGGATTTCGGCCGTCCGGCGCTCGCGCTCTGCCGCGGATGCGGCGGTATCGATCTTGCCGCCGAACTCGCGTGTGCGTGCGAGACCCAGTTGGCGCACCACGTCCAGTGTCAATGCCGGCGAGCGGACCACTTGCACCGCCGTGTCGATCAGGTTGTCATCCGCAGGTGCCACGAAGCCGCGGTCGTTGATCTTCACCGGTTCCGCCTGCCGCGGCTCCAGCAGAAGCGTGCTTGTGGCGGTATAGGTGCGGGGCAGCAAGGCCAGTATGGTTGCGGCGATCGTCAGAGTGATCACGAAGGCCGAAGCGAAAGCCCACCTGCGCCTGAAGAAAAGCGCGCCTATTTCAGACGCCTCGGGAAATAGTCGAGCGGTTGCCCGGACGGATATTTCATCCGCTGCGGCGCCATGAATCCTGTTGCTCAAGGCGTTGCTCCAAATAGGATCATCTAAACATTGAGGCATATGCAGCAATGCCTAAGCATGTCGTCCGTAAAGCGTTGCGGTCGTCCTAGGTATAATGCCGATACGCCCCGTCGCTGGAAACAGAATTTCGCTCCATTTTGAGATGGAGTTTCGGGGTTTTCAGATGGAATTGGATCAAACTGTCAGGGCATCGGTGGCGTATCTCGTGCATGACATGGACGACACCGCCGTTCATCGGAGAGTCGATCTGCTTTTGGGAGAGGGTTTGGCGGTGGCTCTTGGCGGCTTTCGCAGGCGCGCATCGGTGATGGACACCGACATCGCGCATCGGGTGCTTGATCTGCGCCGCACTGTTGATCTGGGCCGCACCATGGATGCGCGATTGATGCAGCGTGCGGCGGCGGTGGCGCGACATCTTCTTGATCCGGCAGCGGTTCGGGAGCTTTGCTACGGAGCTTCGGTGATCGTCGCCCGAAACCTTGAGATGCTCGTGCTCGCGTGGCGTGTGCGCCGGCGCGAGCAGCGTCTGGTCTACGAGTGCCTGGACATCCATCGGCTGATGCTCGGCGGGGGCTGGAAATCCCGTATGCTCAGGTGGCTGGAGCGGTGGTTGCTGGCGCGCACGGACCTGGTGATCGTGAGTTCACCGGCGTTCGCGGATCGCTACTTTTCGAAAAGGCAACGGCGCTCCGAAGGCGTGATACTGGTGGAGAACAAAGTGTCCCGCTCGCGGTCCAGCGTGCCTCCCTCGCCTAGATCCTCCAGTGACGCCCCCATTGTCATCGGGTGGTTCGGAATGCTGCGCTGCCGCCGGACCTTCACGCACCTTGCCCAACTGGCACAGCGGGCGAGAGGGCGCGTGGAAGTGGTGATCGCCGGCATCGCCAGTCCTGCCGAATTCCCCGATTTCGAAGCGGAAGTGTCGAAGATCCCACGGATGCGATACCTGGGAGCCTATCGCCCCGAAGACCTGGCAGACCTTTATACCGGTGTCGATTTCGTCTGGGCCATCGACTATTTCGAGGAAGGGATGAATTCGGAATGGTTGTTGCCCAACCGGCTCTACGAAGGCCTGGCCCATGGCGCGATACCCATCGCCTTGAAAAGCGTCGAAACCGGGCGCTGGCTGGCGCGCCGTGATGTCGGGTTGTTGTTGGACGATGCGGACAGCGAACTGCCCGATCGATTGCTGGGGCTGACCGCCGATGAGCGATGGCGCATGCAGCTCGCCATTGCCGCCTTGCCGGATGGCGCGCTTCATCAGGCCCTTTCCGAGCGCCGTGCCATAGCCGAGGCCATCTTAGGGCGTGTCCGTGCCTGATTTCGACGGTGCCGACATGCTCATCGTCGTACCCTGCCTGAACGAGGAAGCGTACCTGCCCGCCTTGCTGGCGAAGCTACTGCGCAATGTGGGCGGTGCGCTGGTCGTGGTGGCCGATGGCGGAAGTACCGATCGAAGCAGGGAGATCGTCAGAAATCTCGCCTCCAGGCACGATAATCTGGTGCTGCTGGAAAATCCCAAACGGATGCAGGGGGCGGCGGTAAACCTGGCGGCTCGCCGCTATGGCGCCGGACGTCGCTGGCTGGTGCGGATCGACGCACATGCGCGATACCCGGAAGAGTTCGTCCCACGCCTCGTGCTTTCGGCGCAGGGCATGCGGGCGACCTCGGTGGTCGTGCCGATGACCACACGGGGGACGGGATGCTTCCAGAAAGCGGCGGCTGCGGCGCAGAACTCCGTGCTGGGCACAGGCGGCGCCGTGCATCGCCACGTCGGAAGGGGGCAGTGGGTCGAACATGGCCACCACGCCCTGTTCGACCTCGTCCTGTTCATGATGGTGGGAGGATATGACGAGGATTTTGCCGCTAACGAGGATTCCGAACTCGATCGCCGGCTTATCGCCGCTGGCGGCCGCATCTGGCTCGAGCCGGATGCTGCGATCGTCTACCACCCTCGTGCCTCCGTGAGCGCCCTGTTCAGGCAGTATCGCAATTACGGCAAGGGTCGCGCGCGCAATCTCAAGCGACATCCGGCACCGTTGAAGTTGCGCCAGATGCTGCCGATCGGCGTGCTGCCGGCAATCGCCACTGCACTGAGCGCATTTGCGGCGGCGCCTTTCGGGTTCGGAGCGATGGTGCTGGCAATACCTATGTCATGCTGGTTGGCGGTGTCGCTCGTCGGCGGGGCGTTGCTCGGCATGCGCGCGCGATCGGGATGTGCGGCCTGCTCCGGAATTGCCGCGATGACGATGCATGCTGGCTGGTCGCTGGGCTTCATAGGTGAGGCGCTGAGCAGGCGCAGGATGCCGCCGTCACCATCGTCGCTAAGGCTCGATCCATTGCCCGATGAGCCATCGATGGATGAAACACCGCTGCGGGTGGCACAGGCTACCTGATCAGCCGGTCTGGCGCAGCCCTATTTGCTCCACCGTGCTGCGCGCGCAGCCCGTTCTTGCGCGGCGTCAAGCGGATCGCCTGAGGCCATCGCTTGCGCCGCGGCCATGAGATCTCCCGCGG
The DNA here is from genome assembly GCF_000293195.2 of Sphingomonas sp. LH128. Lineage (NCBI taxonomy): Bacteria > Pseudomonadati > Pseudomonadota > Alphaproteobacteria > Sphingomonadales > Sphingomonadaceae > Sphingomonas > Sphingomonas sp. LH128. The sequence continues at coordinate 13,120 of NZ_ALVC01000406.1, read as the reverse complement.
CCGAGCCGGCTTGTCGGTATTCGCCGTGCGTGGTGGCCTCGTTAGTCATCGCCCGGCGCAGGACCCAGCCTTCGCTGTCCTTGCAGGCGATGCCCGAACTGGCGCCGGCGTCGTAGACGCGGCAATAACCGCCGTCACTGCGCCGGAAGCTGGTGAGAATCCGCAGCTTGCCGGTTTCATCGCTGGACGCGAGCTTTTCGTCGAGGCCCCTGGCCAGCATGCCTGTCGCCACAAGCGCACCGCTTGAAGTCACACCGGCACCGTCATCTGCAATGCGCGTTCCGAAGAACAGTCCCAGCACGAGCGAGGCGGCGATCGCTGCTCCCATGCCGGACCAGCGCGGCAGCGTGAAGCGGCGCGAACTGGCGGCGCGGGTCTGCCTGTCCCGGCGCGCGCGCGCGGCGGTGAAATCGAGAATCCGGGCGGGTTCGTCCGACTTGGCGTCGATCATCTCCGCTTCGACGTCCTCTGCCGCAGCGGCTGCGATCATCAGGGTCAGGCTTTCCGGCACCGGCTCTTCAGCGACGGGATCGAAGTGGCCGCGCAGTAGCGCACGCAGGCGCTGCTGCTCCTGGAGTCGCGACGAAAGCGTGGGGTCGGCGGCAATCGCATCGGCCACCCGCTGCCCGTCGGCGCCGGACAGTTCGCCATCGGCGTAGGCGGCGAATTCCTCCTCGCTCACGGTCATGCGATTTCTCCGAGTTCGCGCAGCAATGCCTCGCGGCCACGCCCGAGCCGCGAGGTGAGCGTGCCCTGCGGCACGCCGATGATTTCGGCCGCTTCCTTGTAGGCAAAGCCCTCGACCAGCACGAGCACTACCGCTTCGCGCTGGTCGTCGGGCAGACGGGCGAGGGCGCGGCCGACATTACCCAGTTCGACCATGTTCTCGGCATCGCGATCACCGGGTGTGCCGACGTTGGCGCCTTCCTCCTCGTGAGTGAAGGTCTGCGAGCGCCGCGTCCTTGCCCGTACTTCATCGATCCACTGGTTGCGCATAATCCTGTAAACCCAAGCGTCAAGCCGCGTGCCGTCCTGCCACGACTGGCGGGACTTGAGCGCGCGCTCGACCGTCTGCTGGCACAAGTCGTCGGCGTCGGCCGCATCACGGGCGAGGCCCCGCGCGAAGCGCCGCAGGCGCGGCAGCAGGGCGGTGAGTTCCTCGCAGAAACGGTCTTGGCTCGTCGATGCGTTCATCGAAATGTCTTGTCCGCAGGATGAAACGGACCGACTGCCGCGTTTCATCCCTGAATGCCACGAAATTTTTGCTATCGGATGGATCGATGAGAAATCGCACCCTTCTTTCGGCCGGGATTGCCGCCATCTTTCTCGCCGCGCCGTCGGTGCCGGTCGAAGCGCAGCTCGGTGGTGGGCTGCCGATGGACCTGCCCGGGACCGTGGGCCGGGTGCGCGATACGCTCGGCGACATTGCCGGGCCGGTGATAGAGCCCGTCGGGCGGATCGTGAGCGACGTGCGCGCGCTGGCGAACGAGCGGGTGCGGCGGCTCACCCGGCTGGTCGCCGATCACGGCGACCGGGTCGAGTGGGACGAGCAGCACCAGCCTGCCGTGCGGGGCGAAGTGCTGATGCTGGACCCCGACGAGGCGGCGCTCGATACGGCCCGGCGGCAGGGGTACAATGTGATCGAGCAAGGTGCGCTGGAAGGGCTCGATGTACGCTTTGCGCGCCTCGAGGTGCCGTCAGGCGCCTCTCTGGCCAAATCGGTGGAGGACTTGCGAAAGACCCTTCCTGGCCGGGAGATCAGCGCGGATCAGTTGCATTTTCCTTCGGGTGGCACCCCCACGCAGGACGGCAAGGCGGTATCCGGCGCGCTTCCACGCGGCGGCACTGTCGGGGTCATCGACGGCGGCATCGGTGGTTCGACGCGGCTTGCCTCGCAGCGTGGCTTCGCGGCGGGAGCGCCGAAAACAAGCGACCATGCCAGCGCGATCGCCTCGCTTCTGACGGGGGCGGGGACTGCGCGTATCTATGGCGCCGATGTCTATGGCGCGGACCCGGCGGGCGGCAATGCGCTGGCGATCGCAAGGGCGCTGGGGTGGATGCGGGTGCAGGGCGTGCCGGTGGTGTCGATCAGTCTGGTCGGTCCGTCCAACCCGCTGCTGGCGCGGGCGGTGGCTTCGGCGCAGAGCAAGGGGATGACGGTGGTGGCGGCGGTCGGCAATGACGGCGCGGCTGCTCCGCCTGCCTTTCCGGCGTCCTATCCCGGCGTGATTGCGGTGACAGGCGTGGACGGATCGGGACGCGTGCTGATCGAGGCGGGGCGTGCCTCGCACCTCGATTATGCCGCGCCGGGAGCGGACATGTCGGCGCTGGTGCCGGGCAAGGGCCGTCAGTCGCTGCGCGGAACGTCCTATGCTGCGCCGCTGGTGGCGTCGCGTATCGCGGCGCGGCGGGCACTCGTCAGAAGTGCCGCAGAGGCGCTGAAAGCCGTGGATTCCGAAGCCATCAAGGGGCAGCGCCGAACCGGACGCGGCGTGTTGTGCAACATCTGCCGATCGGGCCTTTAGAAAAAATCTGAAATAATTTCATCGGCCATGGATGAAAGCGAAATGGCCATCCGTTCCTTCCATCAGACACCCCGGACGGGGCCAACGACAACAAGGAAGGAGCAAATCCCATGAACAAGCTCTCACTTACGACCGCCATCGCAACTCTTGCCCTGATCGCCGCGCCAGGCGTGGCCAATGCCCAACTGCTGGGCGGTGGCGGCCTTGGCGGATCGCTCGGCGGTGGCCTCGGCGGCTCGCTGGGCGGCACCATCGGCGGTGTCGGCAGCTCGATCGACGGGACCATGGGCGGTGCGGGCGACATCAGCGCCTCGCGCGCCAGCCGCAGCGTTTCGTCGCGGGCCTCGGGCAATGCCAGCGGCCACGCCAGGAAGTCCGTGACCAAGCCCTCGGTTTCGGCGCCGGATACCTCGGCGGTGACCGGTGCAGCCGATAGCGCCCGCTCGCAGGCCAGCGGCCTCGTCGACTCCGCCCGCTCGACGGCGGGTAGCGGTTCGGCAACCGGCACGGGTTCGGCCACGGGCTCGCTCGCCGGTTCACTGACGGGATCGGGCGCGAACGGCTCGGCTTCGGGTGCGGGCAATCTCGCCGGTTCGGGCAGCCTGCCTGATACTTCGGGCGTGACCTCGCAGGTTGCGGGCACCGCGACCGGGACGGCTCAGGCAGCCCGCTCGGCCGCGGCAGAGAAGGCGCAGGCGGTCGGCAGCCAGGCCCGCGATGCGGCGTCCAGCGCGGCGAACAGCTCAGCCTCGGGTTCGGGTAATGGTTCTGCCAACGCGCAGGCGGGCAAGCGCAGCGCCAACGTGAACGGCTCGGGCAGCGGTTCGGCTTCGAAGAGCGGTGCGAATGGTTCGGTCGGCCTCGGTGCCAGCACCAGCCGCGACCAGTAAGTTCCGCAGATAAGCCTTCGTCAGAAAGGCGTGCCTAACACCGCCGCGTCGCTTCCATCCCCCACCGATGACGCGGCGGCCTGCGCCCCCGGGAGAGACCACTCACTCTCGGGGGCGTTCTCATGCGTGCGATCAGGCGGCAGCGCGGATGGTGACCGGGATCGACTTGTAGGCCGGGGTGCCGCTCGCGGGGTCATAGTTGTCCAGCGGCACAAGGCAGTTGGCCTCCGGATAGTAAGCCGCCAGCGAGCCGCGCGCGATGGCATGGCGGACCAGCGTGAAGCCCTTCAATGTGCGCCCGGCCGGGGTGGTGACGTCCACCTTGTCGCCCTCGGCCAGACCCAGCATGGCAAGGTCCACTTCGTTGGCGAAGATCACGTCGCGGCGGCCGGTGACGCCGCGATAGCGATCGTCAAGGCTGTAGATGGTGGTGTTGTACTGGTCATGGCTGCGGATCGTGGTGAGCAGCAGCGAGCGCTCGACCTGTTCCTCGGCGTGGGGGTGCGCGATGAACTGCGCCTTGCCGGTCGGTGTCTTCCACGTGCGGGTCGCAGGGCCGATGGTGAGGCGGAATCCACCCGGCTCGCGCACGCGAATGTTGAAGTCGCGAAAGTCGGGATAAACGGCCTCGATGCCGTCGCGGATGCGGTCGTAGTCGGCGACGAGCGCGGCCCAGTCGATGCGGGTGTGCGGCATCGCCGCCTGCGCCAGCCCGGCAACGATCGCCGGCTCGGAGCGCACGTCGGGGCCGGGCGCCTTGAGTTTCCCGCGTGAGGCGTGGACCATCGACATGCTGTCCTCCACCGTCACCCACTGCGGCCCGGCCTGCTGTACGTCCAACTCGGTGCGGCCGAGGCAGGGGAGCACCAGAGTCTCCTTCGCCGTCAGCAGGCAAGTGCGGTTGAACTTGGTGAGGATATTGACCGAAAGGTCCAGCCCGCGCACCGCGGCGAAGCAGGCCTCGGGATCGGGCATGGCGACGGCGAGGTTGCCGCCGAGCGAGATCAGCGCCTTCGAGTGTCCGGAGCGCATGGCGGCAAGGGCTTCGACTGCATTGTGGCCGTGATGGCGGGGCGCGGCGATGCCGAAAGCGTCGTCGAGACGCTGCAGCATGTCCTCGGTCGGCAGTTCGGTGATGCCGACGGTGCGGTCGCCCTGTACGTTGCTGTGGCCGCGCAGGGGGCAGATGCCCGCGCCCGGCTTGCCGAACTGCCCACGCAGTAGCAGCAGGTTGGCGATCGCCTGCACGTTCTGGGTGCCGTGCTTGTGCTGGGTGATCCCCATGCCGTAGCAGACGATCACCCGCTCCGCCTTCATGTAAACTTGCGCCATGCTTTCGATGGCATCGCGCGTCAGGCCGGAGGCGACCTCGATCCAGTTCCAGCTGGTGGCATCGAGATCGGCCCTGAGCGCGTCCAGCCCTTCGGTGTGATCGGCGATGAAAGCGTGGTCTAGGGCGTCGGCCTCAACCACCAGTTTCATCATGCCCTTGAGCATCGCCATGTCGCCGCCAATGCGGACCTGATGGTAGGCAGAGGCGAGCGGGGTGGAATGGGTCGAGAGCATTTCGGTGGGATGCTGCGGCGACTTGAAGCGTTCGAGTCCGCGCTCGCGCATCGGGTTGGCGACGACGATGGGCACGCCGCGCTTCGATGCGGCGGCCAGCGTGCCGAGCATGCGCGGGTGGTTGGTGCCGGGGTTGTGGCCGATGCAGAAGATCGCGTCGGCGAGGTCGAAATCCTCCAGCGTCACCGTGCCCTTGCCGATGCCGATCGACTTGGGCAGGCCGGTGCTGGTCGCCTCGTGGCACATGTTCGAGCAGTCGGGGAAGTTGTTGGTCCCGAACTCGCGCGCGAAGAGCTGGTAGAGGAACGCGGCCTCGTTGGAGGCGCGGCCGGAGCAGTAGAACTCGGCCTGGTCGGCGTGGGCGAGGGCCTGCATCGATGCACCCGCGCGGGCGAAGGCTTCGTCCCATGTGATGGGCACATAGTGGTCGGTCTCGGCATCGTAGCGCAGCGGTTCGGTGAGGCGGCCCGCGTCCTCCAACTGGTGATCGCTCCAGGACCACAGTTCGGTGGCGGTGTGGCGCGCGAAGAAGTCGGGATCGACGCGCTTGACGGTGGCTTCCCAAGTGACGGCCTTGGCGCCGTTCTCGCAGAATTCGAACGAGGAGGTGTGCCGGGGATCGGGCCAGGCGCAGCCGGGGCAGTCGAAGCCGTCGGGCTGGTTCATTTGCAGGAGCGCGCGCGTGTCGGGGCTGGCCTTCATCTGCTCGCGAACGGTACGCGCCAATGCGCGCAGAGCGCCCCAGCCGCCGGCCGGCCCCGTGTAGTCGCTAATGCCTTGGGGGCGGTTCTCGGGTTCACGCGTTTCGCTCATGACTCTGGTACTCGCTGCATGGTGGCGCGGCCGGTTTAGCATCCCGCGTCGGAAAATCCGACGGTACAGGAGTATGCTTTGTGCGCGGACCTGGTTGCATGCTGCGCAGCACAGAGCGGCACCATCAGAGGTCCTCTATCAGCGCGGTGGGCACTTCGTAGCCCCATTGCGCATACTTGCGCGCGATGACGGCGGCCATGAGCGCCAGTTCGGGTGAGCGGTCGCCGGGGCGGTGGCTCATGATGATCGGCGAGGTCGCAGGCTCCACGAGTTCGCGGAAGGCGACGTCGTGGCTGCGGGCGCGGCGGACCGATTCCGGGACGATCGCCATGCCTTCCTGCGCCGCGACGAGGCCGATGGCGATCTGCAGTTCGCGCGCCTCGTGGACCACGCGCGGTTCGATGGAATGGTCGCGGAAGAGCGAGATCACCTGGTCGGCATAGCTGGGGCGCGGTGCGCGCGGGTAGAGAATTTGCGGTTCGTCGGCGAGTTCGCGCAGGGAGATCGGCTCCTCGCCGTTCGCGAGCGGGTGATCCGTCGGGAAGGCGGCGATGAGTCTTTCGTCGCGCAGGATGATGCGCCGTACTGCCGGATCCTCGAACCGGATACGACCGAAGCCGACGTCGATACGCCCGTCCTTGAGGGCGGCGATCTGGTCGAGCGTCGTCGCTTCCACCATGACCAGTTCGACGTTCTCGGCGACCTTGCGGAATTCGCGGATCAGTTCGGGCAGGCGCGCGTATATGGTGGAGGCGACGAAGCCGATGACCAGGCGCCGGCGCCGACTGGTCGCCGCCGCCTTCACCATGGTCTCCACGTCTTCCATGCGGGCGAGCATCTGCAGCGCCTGGGCATGGAGCAGCCGTCCCACCGCGGTCAGCCGCAGCGGCCGGCTCGACCGGTCGAGCAGCGGGGCGCCGACGTGAGCCTCCAGCTGCTGGATCGCGCGCGACAATGGTGGCTGGGCGATGTGCAGCCGTTCTGCCGCCCGGTTGAAGTTACCTTCGTCCGCAACCGCCACGAAGTAACGCAGGAGGCGCATGTCCATCACGAGATCTAAACCCTCCCTCTAGCATCGCTCGGGCTGCAATATACCCAACAGGTATGTAGTGTTGACCGCATTGATCTTTGATAGAAGTATCGCGCAGGCATATCTGTCCCATGAAAGCTAAGCATATGGGAGAGTCGCTGCAATGGCTATGTTAAGCCGCGCTGATACCTTCATCGTCGATGTGCCGACGATCCGGCCTCACGTGCTGGCCATGGCTACCATGCATGCGCAGTCGATGGTGATCGTTCGGCTGATCGACGCCGACGGCGTCGAGGGACTGGGCGAGGGCACCACGATCGGCGGCCTCAGCTATGGCGAAGAGAGCCCCGAGAGCATCAAGTCCGCGATCGACACCTACATCGTCCCGGTGCTGGAAACCTGCGATATCGCGCAAGTCGGCGCGACTATGGCCAAAGTCGCCAAGTGCGTGCGCGGCAATCACTTCGCCAAGTGCGCGGTGGAGACGGCGCTGCTCGACTTGGCAGGCAAGCGGCTCGGGGTTCCGGTGTCCGAACTGATCGGCGGAGGCCGGGTGCGCGGCAGCCTGCCAGTGGCCTGGACGCTCGCCAGCGGCGACACCGCGCGTGACATCGCCGAGGGCGAGGCCATGCTGGAGGCGCGCCGCCACCGCATCTTCAAGCTCAAGATCGGCAAGCGCGACGTGCGCGACGACGTGGCCCATGTCGGCGCCATCTGCAAGGCGCTCGGCGACCGGGCCAGTGTGCGGGTGGACGTCAACCAGAACTGGAGCGAGGCGCAGGCCAAGCTGGGCATGGCGATGCTGGCCGATGTCGGCTGCGATCTCGTCGAGCAGCCGATCGCCGGGGACGACGTCGCTGGCATGGCCCGGCTGTCCACCACGCAGGCGGTGCCGCTGATGGCGGACGAGGCGCTTCATGGCCCCCGCTCCGCGCTGCGTATCGCTGCGAGCCATGCCGCGGGCGTCTTCGCGCTCAAGATCGCCCAATCGGGCGGCCTTTTCGCCACCGCCGAAGTCGCCGCGATCGGTACGGCCGCGGGTATCGGCCTGTATGGCGGCACCATGCTCGAAGGCGGGATCGGCACCATTGCGTCGGCCCATGTCTTCGCGACCCTGCCTGAACTCGCCTGGGGCACCGAACTGTTCGGTCCGTTGCTCCAGACCGAGGAAATCCTTTCCGAGCCGCTGGCCTATGCCGACTTCTCGCTGGCGGTCCCGACTGCGCCGGGCCTCGGCGTCAGCCTCGACGAGGACAAGCTCGCCTTCTTCCGGCGCGACCGGACCGCGCCCGCCCTTCACGCCGTCAACGCAGGAGCCTGACCCCCGTGCTTTTCATGGTCGAAATGGACGTCAACATTCCCCTGGGCTTCGATCCCGCCGAGGCGGCGCGGATCAAGGCCGAGGAAAAGGCCTACTTCCAGAAGCTCCAGGCCGCGGGAACCTGGCGCCACATCTGGCGCAAGGTCGGCTTGTACTCGAACGTCTCGATCTTCGACGTCGAGAGCAACACCGCGCTGCACGACACGCTCATGGCACTGCCGCTGTACCCCTTCATGACCATGAAGGTGACGCCGCTGTGCCGCCACCCTTCCTCCATCCATGACGACGATCGCTGATCGCCACCGCCCGGAATAACGGGCCTAGAATTACGGGAGAGAATGAAATGGACACCAGCTTCGTAAAGACCCCCGAGATCCAGCAGTTGCTCGACCGCGCCGCCGGCGTGAACGAGAGCGGCGGCAGCCCGCGCCTCAAGGCGATCGTGCGCGACCTTACTGAAAGCGTGATGGAACTCATCGTCAGGCATGACGTCTCCGAGAGCGAGTTCTGGCTGGCGATGAAGTACCTGTCGGACAGCGCAGGTGAGATCGGCCTGATCGTCCCCGGCACCGGCCTCGAGCACTTCCTCGACCTCTACATGGACGCCAAGGACGCCGAGGCCGGCCTCACCGGCGGCACGCCGCGCACCATCGAAGGCCCGCTCTACGTCGCCGGTGCGCCGCTCGTGGAAGGCAACGCCAACCTCAGTGTCGATCCCGACGAGGGCACCACCGTGCTGCACATGACAGGCACCGTGACCGGCCCCGATGGCGAAGCGGTCAAGGACGCCATCGTTCACGTCTGGCACGCGAACTCGAAGGGCTGGTATTCGCACTTCGACCCGACCGGCGAACAGACCCCGTTCAACAACCGCCGCCGCATCAAGCTGGCCGACGACGGGCGCTATGCGTTCCATTCGAACCAGCCGAGCGGCTATTCGGTGCCGCCCGAGGGCGCGACCGACAAGCTGATGCAGGCGCTGGGCCGCCACGGCAACCGTCCGGCCCATGTCCACTTCTTCATCGAGGCGCCGGGCTACCGCACGCTGACGACGCAGATCAACTTCGGCGACGATCCCTTCGCGGCCGACGACTTCGCCTTCGGCACCCGCGCAGGGTTGCTGCCAGTGCCCAGTCGCCAGGGTGACAGCGCCTACATCCAGTTCGACTTCCAACTGCAGCGCGCCCACGACGCCGGTGACGAGGGCTTCTCCTCGCGCACCCGCGCCGAAGCGACGCCTGCTCCGGAAGCCGAAACCGTCTGACAACCAGAACACGGGAGACAGGATCATGCACGAACACCTGATGAGCCGCGTTGCGACCGCCGTGGTCGACGACCCCGAGACCGGCCTGTTCCGCTGCCGCCGCGACGTCTTCACCGACCCGGCGCTGTTCGAACTCGAGATGAAGTATATCTTCGAGAGCAACTGGGTCTACGTTGCCCACGAAAGCCAGGTCGAGAAGAAGAACGATTACTTCACGACCTGGATCGGGCGCACCCCGGTGATCCTGACCCGTGCCAAGGACGGCGGCCTCAACTGCGTCGTCAACGCCTGTGCCCATCGCGGCGCCAAGCTGTGCCGCCGCAAGCGAGGGAACCAGCCGCTGTTCGTGTGCCCCTTCCACGGCTGGAGCTTCAAGACCGACGGTTCGCTGATGCGCGCCAAGGACGCCAGCACCGGCGCCTATCCGGACAGCTTCAACCATGAAGGGTCGCACGACCTGACGCGCGCCCGCGTCGAAAGCTATCGCGGCTTCATCTTCGCCTCACTCAACCACGATGTGCTCCCGCTGGAAGAGCATCTGGGCGAAGCGAAAGTCATCATCGACCAGATGGTCGACCAGGCGCCCGAGGGGCTGGAACTGCTGACCGGCAATTCCACCTACACCTTCGACGGCAACTGGAAGATGCAGATGGAGAACGGCTGCGACGGTTACCACGTCAGCTCCGTTCACGAAAACTACCAGTCCACCATGGGCCGGCGTGCCGAAGGCGGGACTAAGGCAGTCGATGCCAACGGCTGGTCGAAGGCTCCGGCAAGCGGCGTCTACGGCTTCGAGCATGGCCATATCCTGCTCTGGACGCAGGTGCTGAACCCCGAAGTGCGCCCGATCTGGAGCCACAAGGCGGCGCTGGACGCACGGCTCGGCGAGGACAAGGCGAAGTTCATTCTCGAACAGACGCGCAATCTAGCGCTCTATCCCAACGTGTTCCTGATGGACCAGTTCTCCACCCAGATCCGCGTGGTGCGTCCGATCGACGTCCATACCACCGAGGTCACGATCTACTGCTACGCGCCCAAGGGGGAGAACGCAGAGGATCGTGCCCACCGCATCCGCCAGTATGAGGACTTCTTCAACGTCACCGGCATGGGTACGCCTGACGACCTCGAGGAATTCCGCAGCTGCCAGTCCGCCTACGAAGGCGCAGGCGAACTGTGGAACGATCTCAGCCGTGGCGCTACGCGCTGGATCCATGGCCCCGACGCCAATGCGAAGGCGATGGGCATGAACCCGCTGCTCTCCAGCGAGCGTAGCGAGGACGAGGGCCTCTTCGTGCGCCAGCACGAGTTCTGGGCGCAGATCATGCTCGACGGCATGGCGAAGGACGCCGAACCGATGCTGGAGGCTGCGGAATGACCCTCGTTCTGGAAAACACTGCCGCCGCGCTGTCCTATGCCGAGATCTGCGCGTTCCTCTACCGCGAGGCGCGCCTGCTCGACGACCGCGAGTTCGACGAATGGCTGGAATGCTATTCGCAGGATGCCGAATACTGGATGCCCGCGTGGACCGACGACGATGCGCTGACCACGAACCCGCAGACCGAGATCTCGCTGATCTACTACGGCAACCGCAAAGGGCTCGAGGACCGGGTCTACCGCCTGAACACCGAGCGTTCGTCGGCCAGCACGCCTGAAGCGCGCACCTCGCACTTCATCGCCAATGTCGAGGTGCTGGAGACGCGCGAAGGTGCGATCGACCTGCGCTACAACTGGCACACGCTCAGCCACCGCTACCAGCAGACGCAGCAGTTCTTCGGAACCACCTTCCTGACGCTGGATACGGCTGGAGACGTCCCGAAGATCCTGAAGAAGAAGATCGTTCTCAAGGACGACTACATTCATCAGGTCATCGACGTCTACCACGTCTGAGGAGGCTGCAGTGATCTTCGCAGGACGGTTCGCAGGCAAGGTCATGGTCGTGACCGGCGCCGCGCAGGGTATCGGGGCAGGTGTTGCCACACGCGCGGCGGCGGAGGGCGCAAGCGTCGTCCTCGTCGACCGAGCCGATTTCGTCGCCGAGGTGGAGCAGGCCATCGTCGCGGATGGCGGCAAGGCCGTGTCGGTCCAGTGCGACCTCGAAACGTACGAGGGTGCGGCCGAGGCGATGGCAGCGGCCGTCGCGGCGTTCGGGCGCATCGACATTCTCGTCAACAACGTCGGCGGCGCGATCCGCATGCGTCCTTATGCCGAGTTCGAGCCGGCGCAGATCGATGCGGAAATCCGCCGCTCGCTGATGCCGACGCTCTATTGCTGTCATGCGGCGCTGCCGGTCATGCTGGGGCAGGGCGCTGGCACGATCGTCAACCTCTCGTCCAACGCCACGCGCGGCATTCGCCGGGTGCCCTATTCGGCGGCCAAGGGCGGGATCAATGGCATGACGCAGGCGCTCGCCATGGAGTATGCAGAAGACGGCATCCGCGTCGTCGCGACCGCGCCCGGCGGCACCAGTGCGCCTGCGCGCCGGGTCGCCCGCAACGCCGAGGGGGACAACGCGCAGGAGCAGGCCTGGATGGCAGAGGCGGTGGCGCAGGTCACCTCGTCCGCCTTCATGAAACGCTATGGCACGCTGGAGGAACAGATCGCGCCGATCCTCTTCCTCGCCTCGGACGAGGCCAGCTACGTGACCGGATCGGTCCTGCCGGTGGCTGGTGGCGATATCGGCTGACGCCAGCTTCATAGGACATGGATAGGTGCCCAGACTGATCGCCGTCACCCGCTCGGGCGACGAAACCGCCATCGGTGCTTATCGCACCGACTTCTCGCGCTTGTCCTGCCTGATCGCCATGACCCTGGCGCTCGACGGCCTGCGTGTCACCATCGCACCTGAGGACTGATCTATGCCTTTCACTCAAGCTGCAGGCGCCAGCCTCTACTGGAAGCGCGACGGCCGCGACGACGCACCTGCGCTGGTGCTGCTCAACTCCATCGGCACCGATATGGATTTGTGGGACGCGGTGCTGCCACTTCTGCGCGAACACTTCGCGCTGCTGCGGATCGACGCGCGCGGCCATGGTGCGTCAATTGCCGAACCGGGTGACTTTTCGATGGCGATGCTGGCCGCCGATGTGCGCGCAGGCGCGGACGCGGCAGGTTTTGCGCGCTTCAGTGTCGCGGGCGTCTCGCTGGGAGGGATAATCGCGATGGAACTGGCCGTCGCCGCGCCCGAGCGGATTGAAAAGCTCATCCCCATCTGCACGTCCGCCACGATGGACAGCGCTTCGTGGAACGATCGTATCGCGAAAGTGCGCGGTGAGGGGATGGCCGCCATCGCCGATCTTGCGATGGGGCGTTTTCTGTCGGACACGGCCGAACCCGCGATCTACGAAGCCGTGCGTCGTCAATTGCTTGGCATGGACGCGCAAGGCTACGCGGGCTGCGGGGCGGCGATCCGCGACATGTATCTAGCCGAGCGTATCTCCGGCATCGCCGCGCCCACTCTGGTGGTAACCGGCACGCGCGATACCTCGACGCCGTTCGAAGGGCATGGCGAATATTTGCTTGCCCGCATCCCCGGCGCTGCGCATTTGTCGATCGAGGCTGCACACCTTGCACCGCTGGAGGCTCCCGCCGAACTGGCCTCAGGCATGATCGCCTTCCTCCAGGACTGAGCCCATGGAAAAATCAGACGTCGTCATCGTGGGAGCGGGACATGGGGGAGCGCAGTGCGCGCTCGCCCTGCGCCAGAACGGGTTC
>NZ_ALVC01000405.1:0-1536 GCF_000293195.2 Sphingomonas sp. LH128 | reverse complement strand
TTCGGCGACGGCGCGGTGAGTGAGGCGGGCGAGCCCGTCCTCGTCGATGATCCTTGCGGCGGTTTCCACGATGCGGGCGGCCGTCTCGTCTCGGTCGGGCAGCACGGGCATCGAGCGCAGGGCCGCCTCGCGCGCGAATTCGCGCCAGGGCGCAGCGGGCAGGGCAGTGCCGGTCAGCCATGCGCCGAGCGTACGGGCGGTTTCGTCGAGCGCGGCGCGGTCGACCAGGCGCCGCCAGCGGATCATGTGGAAGAAGCTCTCGTTCTCGAACACGCGCTGCGCAACGATGCTGTCTGCACCTAGGCCGAAGCGCCGGCCCGCCTCGCTCCAGAACCGCTGCCACAAGGCGGCCCATTCCCGCGCCGCATCGCCGAAGAGCGGGGACTGGTGCGCAAGCAGCTGGCATTCGCGCCAGGCGAAGGCCAGCCCGCGCTGCTCCTCGCACCAACCGTCGGTGATCTGCGCAAAGAATCCTGCGAAGGCGGCGGGCGACGCGTCCAGCCCGTCGAACTGGCGGCACTGGCGGTCGCACCACAGCTTCGCCTCGACCAGACACTGCCGCTGCGAGGCCAGCAACAAGTGTTCCAGAGACCCGAAGTGATGGTAGATCGAGGAGACCGGCGCTTCGGTCAGCCCACTGATCCGGCGGGCGGACATACCCGCTGCGCCGAGCATTTCCCATTGCCCTGTGACTACGGTGATAAACCGGTCGAATGACGATGATTCCGCGGCTTTCATGGCGCTCATGATAGTGAAGGCCCGACTGGCTGTCCCGCTCCCGTAGCAGACAACGCGCCTGCGATCGAGCGATACCCGCGTGTTGCGGCCGTTGTGGTATTGCCGGAAAAGTGTCATTCAACGGACATACATTCGTTCTATATGCCACGACCGAGGAAGACATCGTCGGCATCGGCACGCTGTTCCACAAGAGGTTCCGCCTTCCGGCGCGCGCTACCTGTTCGGCGTCCTCCTCCATTACTGACCGGGACAAATACCATGCGAAAGATCACCGCGACTGCCTTGCTGACCGCTCTGCTGCTGACAGGCTCGCCCGTCGTGGCGCGGGAGCTGGCGACGCTGACCCGCCTCGATGCTTCGACCGTGGAACTGAAGCGCGACGATACTGCTCCGGTAGCGGTGTGGATCAGCGCCGACACCGTGCTGGACAAGGGCGACCAGCGCTTTGCCGCCGCCAGCAAGGACGGCGTGCTGAAGCTGCCGATCGCGGCGACGGACCGGCGCTACGTGATTCTCGAAGGGAAAGGCGGCAAGGGCCGCACCGTTGTCGCTGAGCGCGTGCTGCCGTTGGAGCAGGGCAGCAACTTCCGCGATGTCGGTGGCTACGTCACCAAGGACGGGCATACGGTGAAGTGGGACAAGGCGTTCCGCTCGGGCGCGATGCCGCTGCTGACGGATGCGGACTATGCGCTGCTCGGACAGCTAGGCATCGGCAACGTCGTCGACTTGCGCTCGATCGAGGAGCGCGAAATCGCGCCGGACCAGCTCGACGATAAGGTCGGCGCGCTGTTCATCGCC
>NZ_ALVC01000404.1:0-2417 GCF_000293195.2 Sphingomonas sp. LH128 | reverse complement strand
TCGAGCGGAAGGTTTCGATAGACAAGCTCACGGCCTGATCTCCTGCAATTGAGGCCAGCGGCTGTTATGGAGCCGGTGTGATTGCCTGGTGATTTGGTTGAAAGCTGATACGCAATCCGAGGGCATCGGCAATTTTGCCGATCGTCGCGAAGCTCGGATTCCCTTCTCCGGACAAGGCTTTGTAAATCCCTTCACGGCTAAGGCCGGTATCGCGTGAGAGCTTGCTGAGATTGCGAGCGCGCACCACATCGCCCAGAGCGGCGGCGATTACGGCGGTATCACCATCCTCAGCAGCGGCGTCCAGATATGCCGCAATGTCCGCTTCGCTTTTGAGGAAGTCGGCGGGATCGTAACGGCTAAAAGTCACGTCCATGATTTCATTCCTTCCATGCGGTCGCGATTGACTTTGCCTGCGCGATGTCTCGTGCCTGGGTGCTCTTGTCACCGCCACAAAGCAGGACAATTACGATGGGGCCGCGCTTCATGTAATACACGCGGTATCCCGGGCCATAATCAATGCGAAGCTCGGATATTCCATCCCCTACGGGCTTTACGTCGCCTGGATTTCCAAGGCTCAAACGACGCAGGCGGATCTGTATCCGGGCTTTCGCATTTGAATCGCGCAAACCAGCCAACCATTGATTGAAGGCGTTAGACTGGATCATCTCGATCATGTGATAACCCTAGTTGACAGACTTCCGACTGTCAACCATGGTTGGCAATCGGAACATTTGTGCGCACGTCAGAGATCCTCGCTGACCATGATCGTCATGACGCGGCGCGTGACGCTGGCGTCCGTGGGATCGGGCGAACCCCATTTCAGATCGGCGTCGTAGGCGTCGATACGGAAGTGTACGGCGGTGCCCCGGTATTCGATCTGGCCGCGATCGCGCTCGGTCCTGTCGTCGTCAGGATAGGTGAATTTGCGGACCTCGGCGAGAATCTGGGCCTGGGCGACCAGTTCGGCCATCTTGCTGTCGGCAAAGGTGCCGAGGCAGGTGCGGGTGATGACGATGCGCCCGGTACGGTCGAGACCATGCCGGCAGCGATCGTTGAGGCGGGCAATGATTTCGCGTTCGGACATACCGGCTGCGGCAGTCGCAAGGGACATGGCAATTCTCCTGTGGGTCAGGCGGCGAGACGTGGGCGCTGCGATGCGGGCACGGCAGCGTTGAAGCGTTCGATCCAGCTGCGCATGGTCGGGCGCTCGTCGACGGGGATCGAGGCCGCGACGTCCTGAAACTGGATGAGGTCCAGCGGGGCATCGCTGATGATCCGGTCGATGTCGTCAGCGGGCAGCAGCCGTTCATGGCGGATGAAGTCCGTCATGCGCCCCGGCTTCGCGCGCGTGGATTTACGCCAGAGACCTTCTACCGTGTGGAGCCGGGGTGCGGCGCGTGCTTCGACAAGGACGATCAGGCGAAGGCACGTGCAGCTGCGTCACGGGGAGGTGCCGGGAGCGTGTCACCACTCGTATTCCGGCAGTTCATCGACCTGCGGACCATCGCAGTCCCACATGATCCATCCGCAGTTTTCGCGCTTGGCGACGTGGATGGCCGAACGGATCTCGGCGGGGACGCCTTCGGCTTCGGTTATGCCGACGTCATCGCAGACGTGCATGAACCAGCCATAGTCGTCCTTGTCGAAGCAGGTCCAGGGACAGTGCGGCATCCAGTTCGCAGCCGTCGCGGGGCTCATATGCCTCGTGCTGAGGACCAGCATTCTGGCGATTTCGAGCGGAGGCGGGACGTGGGCGGCCTGGGCGAGAGCGACGGTAGTACCGATCGAGGCGCCCTCCCCGGTCTCGTCGGTGATAACGATCGGGGGAACAGCGAAATCGGCCTCGTCCAGATAGGTAGTCACCGCAGCGAGACTGCCGAGCGCGTCGATCTTCGCGCGATCGACATATGGGGTGCCGTCTTCGCTGCAGGGATAGATGACCGGATCGCCGGTCCCGGAGAAGACGACCTTCTCCGGGCCCCATTGCCCGGTGAAACCGTAGGAGGAGCGCACGAACGGCACTCCATGGGCTTCGCAGATCGGCTCCAGTTCCTTGAAGGTGCCATTGGCGACTTCGTGGGCAAAGAGGCGCAAGGGCTGGCCTTCGGTCAGGTCGCTGTCGTTGAAGGGCTCGCCGTCCCAATCGGTGGACAGGGCCTCGGCCGCGATCGCGGTCGAGAGGGTCTGCCAAAGCGAGAGGCTGATGGTGCCGCCGATGGTGATCGACGCGGAAACGCGGTCTACCATGTTGCGGCCCTCAGCGCAGTTCTTCGAGGACATCGGCGCAAAGCTGCGCATCCTCGCGAGCGAGCCGTTCGACGCGCGGCATGTCGCCCATGTCGATGACCTCGTAATCGTTCGACATGAATGAGTAATCGGCAGGATCAAAGTCGTCGCCCCAGCACCAGGTTCCGTCG
>NZ_ALVC01000403.1:0-8440 GCF_000293195.2 Sphingomonas sp. LH128 | reverse complement strand
TCGTCCTCGGCGGCGAGGAAGGTGCCGTCGGCGATCTCGTCGCCGATCATCGCCAGTTCGGTGCTGGGGAAGTGGCTCGCCAGTTCCTGCGGGGTGACTGTGCCGACCGATACGCCTTCGAGCACGTAGGGGAAGGGGATCTCCTGCGTGGACGCGGCTACCTCGAATTCCACTTCGTACTCGGCCTCGATCAGCGCGAGCTGTTCCTCGAGGTAGGAGGCGAAGAGGTGCGGGCGGGTGACGGTGGTGGCGTATGTGCCGGCCATCTCGAGCCGCCCGAACGCGCGCGAGGCGCGGGCGTTGAGTTCGGTGCCGCGATACGTGATCCGCAGCTCAGGATATGTCCAGAGGCGGTTCGCGCGGCGATCTGCTGGGGGGAGGGTGCCGTTCTCTACGAAGGCGGCGATATCGGCCTTGAGAGTGGAAACGGCGGCTTCGTAAACGCGGACCAATTCCGCGATGGTTTCTTTCATCTTCTGCATGGCCATCTATTACGCATTCCGTGCTGCGGCGCAATAGGGGGCGATATGGGCAGGGTGATGACGGTGTCCTTGCGTCGTCCCGGACTTGATCCGGGACCGCTGGCCGTGAACAACCCAGCTTTCCGCGCACTGGAAGATCGTGCCTAAAGACCGCCAGCGGTCCCGGATCAAGTCCGGGACGACGACAGCTCCAGCGAGAGATACGTCACCGTCTTGCCGTTCTCCAGCAGCGCCTCGCCGATGGGCGTGAAGCCGAGGGCGGCATGGAAGGCGTCGGAAGCCGGGTTGGGCGGATCGGAATTGACCTCGCAGACCACGCGCTCGTGGCCCGCGGCGCGGGCCGCTTCGAAGAGGCGGGCGTAGAG
Source organism: Sphingomonas sp. LH128 (assembly GCF_000293195.2). NCBI lineage: Bacteria > Pseudomonadati > Pseudomonadota > Alphaproteobacteria > Sphingomonadales > Sphingomonadaceae > Sphingomonas > Sphingomonas sp. LH128. The sequence continues at coordinate 7,593 of NZ_ALVC01000403.1, read as the reverse complement.
TTGGCGAGCCAGGCCCCGACCGCGCGCTTCCGGGGCGACGACGACGCGGTCGACGTAGACGAAACTGGCATAGCGCCGTTCGAACCGGCGGTAGTTGGCGCTGTCGTATGCGGCCCCGGGCGCGAAGGCGAGGAGCAGGGCGTCCACGGTTCCGATCCGCGCGGCGAGGAATGCCTCCTCCACCAGCATCGCCATGCGCGCTTCGTCGGCGAAGGAGAGTTCGACGGCGTGGGCGTTGTTGAGCGCCAGCATCGCGCCGCGCAGAGATGCGTCAGTGCGGTAGTCGGCGGGGGTGACGGAGTGGATCATGGTTTTCCGGGTCTGCCCGGCCGAGGGGGCTTCGACAAGCTCAGCCTGAGCGGGATTTGGATTTTCATTGATCGTCATTGCGAGCGCAGCGAAGCAATCCAGAGCGGCGCTGAATTGCCCTGGATTGCTTCGCTGCGCTCGCAATGACGAAGGGGGCATCGGATGCTCTGAGAGCCTGCTCTCAACACCGCTCAGGCTGAGCTTGTCGAAGCCCCATGGGCACGAACCAGCATTGCGCCAAAAGGAAAAGCCCCCGTTCCGCTTGGGAACGAGGGCTTTGCTATTCCTCGGTAACCGAAGGAAAGGCTCAGGCCTGCGCCTCGCCCTCTTCCTCGGTTTCCTCGACCGCGATTTCGCCGGGTTCGGCGTTCGGGTCGTAGGCTTCGGTGAAGCCCGAGACGTCCTGTTCGAACATCGCGGCCATCACGTCCACGCCCTGCGACTGCAGTTCGGCTTCGTCGGGCGAACGGGCGACGTTCACCTTGACGTTGACCGCAACTTCGGGGTGCAGCGAAACCTTGACGTCGAAGATGCCGAGCGTCTTGATCGGGCGCTCGAGCACGATCATCTGCTTCGACACGTTCGCGCCTTCGGCGTTCAGGCCGTCGACGATGTCGCGGACCGAGACCGAACCGTAAAGCTGGCCCGAGTTCGACGAGGCGCGGATCAGGACGATCTGCTTGCCTTCGACGTTGCCCGAGTTGGCTTCGGCAGCCGAACGACGCTCAGCGTTGTCGGCTTCGATCTTGGCGCGGTTGGCTTCGAAGACCTTCTTGTTCGCGTCGTTGGCGCGGAGGGCCTTCTTGTTCGGAAGCAGGTAGTTACGGGCGTAACCGTCCTTGACCGAGACGACGTCGCCGATGGCGCCGAGCTTCTCGATGCGTTCCAGGAGGATGATCTGCATGGGTAGGTCCCTCCCTTACTTCACGATGAAGGGAAGCAGGCCGATGTGGCGGGCACGCTTGATAGCCTGGCCCAGCTCACGCTGCTTCTTTGCGGAAACCGCGGTGATGCGGCTGGGGACGATCTTGCCACGCTCGGACATGAAGCCCTGAAGCAGACGAACGTCCTTGTAGTCGATCTTCGGCGCGTTCTTGCCCGAGAACGGGCAGGACTTGCGGCGGCGGAAGAATGCACGTGCCATGGAAATCAGTTCCCTTCACGTTCGCGACGGCGAGTACGCTCGCGGTCGGTCTTGCGCATCATGACCGAAGGGCCTTCCTCGTGCTCGTCGACGCGGATGGTCACGTAGCGGATGACGTCTTCGTTGATCTGCGTCTGGCGCTCGAGCTCGGCGACGACGTCGCCCGAAGCCTCAATGTTCAGCATCACGAAGTGAGCCTTGCGGTTGCGCTTGATCTTGTACGCGAGATTCTTGAGGCCCCAGGTCTCGGTCTTGACGACCTTGCCCTGGTTCGACTCGACGATCTCAGTGGCGGCGGCGGCAAGCGCATCGACTTGCGCCTGGCTGAGGTCCTGGCGTGCCAGGAACACGTGCTCATATAGAGCCACGGCAGCTTCCTTTATCTAGTCTAACCGATCGCTGGCGACTCGCGGGATTGCGAGGCCCCTCCGGCTTTCTTTGGGTTTCCCTGTGTCCTCGGACTTTGGGGAAGGGGCGCGCTTAGCGGATTTTGGACGGAATGCAAGCGCGGTGTGGGCAGAGAAGGGGGAAGCCCACCCCCGGCCCCTCCCGCAGGCGGGAGGGGAGAAGTGAGGTCAGCCCTCCCGCTCGCGGGAGGGCTGGAAGGCTTGGCAGCTTGCTGCCTAGCCGGACGGGGTGGGCCCTGTGACTCCCGCAGCGTTTAAAATTGCACATAACAGGTAAATTGTTGCGCGCTCACGACAGGACGTTAGCAAGGCGTCATCCCCCCATCTGGTGTGAGTCGTCCATGAAGAAACCGTATCGTCGCGCCGCGCTGGCGCTTCTCGCCGGCGTTGCCCTCCCGTTTTCCGTTTCAGCGCAGGAAGTTGGCACTGCTTCCACGACCAAGGGCGCAACGGCGGAGACGGTGACCACGCAGCTTCCGCGCAGCGTTCGCCCTAGCCACTACGACATCACCGTCACTCCCGATGCCAAGGCGATGACCTTCGCGGGCAAGGCGGCGATCACGGTCGACGTGGTCGAGGCGACGCAGACCATCACGCTGCAGGCGGCCGAGTTGACGATCGCCAAGGCGGCACTGACCAAATCGGGCAAGAAGGCCGGCACGCCCACCGTCTCGCTCGACGAGGCCGCGCAGACCGCGACCTTCACGTTTGCCAAGCCCATCGCGCCGGGCAGCTACGTGCTGGCGATCGACTATGCGGGCAAGATCAATACGCAGGCCTACGGCCTCTTCGCGCTGGACTACAAGGCGGCGGACGGTTCGGCCAAGCGCGCGCTGTTCACCCAGTTCGAGAACTCGGACGCGCGCCGCTTCATGCCTTCGTGGGACGAGCCGTTCTACAAGGCGACCTTTAGCCTCAAGACGATCGTGCCGACCGAGGAAGTCGCCGTGGGCAACCTGCCGGTGGAAAGCCGCAAGGATCTGGGGGGCGGCAAGACGCTGGTGACCTTCGGCACCAGCCCCAAGATGTCGACCTACCTGCTGTTCTTCGGCCTCGGCGATTTCGAGCGCAAGACCAAGATGGCGGGTGATACCGAAGTGGGCGTGCTCACCAAGAAGGGCGATCTGGCGCAGGCGGATTACGCGCTGGGCGCCTCGGCCGACCTGCTGCCGTGGATGAACGAATACTTCGGCGAGAAGTACCCGTTGCCCAAGCTCGACCACATCGCGGCGCCGGGTCGCAGCCAGTTCTTCTCCGCCATGGAGAACTGGGGCGGCATCTTCTACTTCGAGAACGCGATGCTGCTCGATCCCAAGATCGCGTCGAACGCGCTGCGCCAGCGCATCTTCACGGTCGTCGCGCATGAAATGGCGCACCAGTGGTTCGGCGATCTCGTCACGATGTCGTGGTGGGACGACCTGTGGTTGAACGAGGGCTTCGCCTCGTGGATGGAAAGCCGCGCGGCTGCGAAGTTCCACCCCGAATGGCACCCCGAACTGACCGCCACCGGCGAGCGTGAGCGCGCCATGGACCAGGACGCCTACGTCACCACCCACCCGATCATCCACCACATCGCGACAGTGGAAGAGGCCAGCCAGGCCTTCGACAACATCACCTACGCCAAGGGCGAGGCGGTGATCCGCATGCTCGAAGCCTATGCCGGTTCGGACGAGTGGCAGAAGGGCGTGCAGGCCTACATGGCGCGCTACAAGCACTCCAACACCGTCACCGACGACCTGTGGCGCGAGATCGACAAGGCTTCGGGCAAGCCGATCAGCCAGATCGCGCACGACTTCACGCTGCAGCCGGGCATTCCGCTGGTGAAGGTGACGTCCTCGTGCGCCGCCGGTTCGACGACGCTGGCGCTGGAGCAGGGCGAGTTCACCCGCGACCGCGCCGACAAGCAGCCGCTCGCCTGGCGCGTGCCGGTCAGCGCTGCGGGCACGGACGACACCAGGGCCGAGACGCTGCTGCAGGGCAAGGGTTCGCTCAAGGTCGCGGGCTGCGGTCCGGTCGTCGTCAATGCGGGCCAGTCGGGCTACTACCGCGTGCTCTATGATGCGAAGACCTTCGCGGGTCTGGTCAAGGGCATCGCTTCGGTGCAGCCGGTCGACCAGCTCGGCATCCTCAACGATGCGGTGGCGCTCGGCTACGCGGGCAACCAGCCGATGGCCGACATGCTCGACGTGGTGAAGAACCTGCCCGCCAATGCCTCGCCGCAGGTGATGGAGCGCGCGGCCAAGGTGATCGGCGGCCTAGCCGACTTCGCCAAGGACAACGCGAAGCGCAAGGCGGCTCTCTCGCGCTTCGCCACGAAGCGCCTGCTGCCGGTGCTGAACACGCTGGGCTGGGAGCCGAAGGCGGACGAGCAGGCCACCGCCGGCGACCTGCGCGCCACGCTGATCGACACGCTGGGCGCGCTGGGCGAACCCTCGGTGGTCGCCGAGGCACGTCGCCGCTTCGCCGATCCGGCCTCGATCGATCCCTCGGTGAAGGTGGCGGTGCTCACCGTCGTCGCGAAGAACGCGGACGCGGCGACCTGGGACAAGCTGCACACGATGGCGCAGGAAGAGACCTCGGCGCAGGTCAAGACCACGCTCTACTCGCTGCTGGGCCGCGCCAACGACAAGGCGCTGGCCGACAAGGCGCTGGCCCTGTCGCTCACCGACGAGCCGGGCGTGACCACCAGCCCGGTGATCGTCAGCGCCGTCGGCGGCGAGCATCCCGAGCAGGCGTTCGACTTCGTCCTCGCCAACTACGATGCGGTGATGAGCCGCGTCGATAGCTCGGGTGCGACGCGCTACGTCGGGCGTCTGGCCACCGGCAGTTCCGATCCGGCGATGCCGGCCAAGCTGGATGCTTATGCGAAGCAGCGCCTCGCGGCCGGTTCGCGCCGTCCGGTGGACGAGGCGATCGCCAAGATCCAGAACCGCATCCAGGTCGGCCAGACCCGCATGCCGGAAGTGGACGCCTGGCTGGCCAAGCAGGGGTATTGAGGAGCGCTTCATCCTCCCCGTCGCGTAGCGATGGGGAGGGGGACCACCGCCGCAGGCTGGTGGAGGGGGAGCTGACGCCCCCTCCGTCAGCCCTGCGGGCTGCCACCTCCCCATCGCTTCGCAACAGGGAGGATTTGGCTATCAGGCCATCGCCAGGATCATGGCTCGCACTTGCGGATAGACCTCGCGCTCCCACTTCGAGCCCGAGAACACGCCGTAATGCCCCACGCCCGGCTGCAGGTGGTGCCGCCTCAGGTGGGGCCTCAGGCTGGTGCACAGCAGGTGCGCCGCCGCCGTCTGGCCCACCGCGCAGATGTCGTCGCGCTCGCCCTCGACGGTGAGCAGCGCGGTCTTGCGGATCGCCGCGCAGTCCACCCGGCGGCCGCGGTGCACCAGTTCGCCCTTCGCCAGCTGCGCCTGCTGGAACACCCGGTCGATGGTTTCGAGGTAGAATTCCGCCGTCATGTCCAGCACCGCGAGGTACTCGTCGTAGAAGTCCTCGATCTTCGCCGCTTCGTCCATCTCCAGGTCGGCGAGGTGCTGGTAGAGCTTGCGGAACTGCGCATTGTGCCGCCCCATGTTCATCGACATGAACGCGGTGAGCTGGATGAACCCCGGATAGACCTTGCGTCCACCGCCCTTGTAGCGCCACGGAACGGTGTGGATGAGGTTGTTTTCGAACCAGTCGTAGCTCTGCGCATTGGCAAGCTCGTTCACCACCGTGGGGGATTCGCGTACGTCCACCGGCCCGCCAAGCAGCGACATGGTGCGCGGCTGGCACGGGTCGTCGTCCTGCGCCATGATGGCCACCGCCGCCAGCACCGGCACGCAAGGCTGGCACACCGCCAGCACGTTGGCGCCGCGTTTCGCCGCCGGGTCGCCGATCTCCTGCAGGAAGCGGATGACGTAGTCGATGTATTCGTCCAGCCCGAACTTGCCCGCCGACAGCGGCACGTCGCGCGCGTTCTTCCAGTCGGTGATGTAGACGTCGTGGTCGCGCAGCAGCGTCGCGACCGTATTGCGCAGAAGCGTGGCGAAGTGGCCCGAAAGCGGCGCCACCACCAGCACTTTGGGTTGCGGCGTGGTCACCTCCGGCTTGGCGAAGTGGAGCAGATCGCCGAAGGGCAGGGCCAGCGCCACGTCCTCGACCACCGGCGTCATGGTATTGCCGCAGAGCACTTCATCGATGTCGTAAGGCGGGCGCTTGTGGGTGATCGTCGATTTGTCGAACGTCTCGGCCAGAGCGAAGAGGCGGCGCGCCATCGGCATCGTCTTCGCCCCGCCCAGGAACTTGTCGCGAAAACCGGTCGCCGCGCGTGCGGTCAGGCGCGCCGGGGTCAGGACGTCGCAATAAGCCTGGTAGGCGTCATAGAGCATCCGCAATATCCCTCAGGCACCTCGCGATTCGGCGAGTGTGCACGCAAACGGTTGTACAATCATGCTGCGCTGCATCATAACCCGATGCAAGCTGAATGAAGGGGCAGGTCATGGTCGATTCCGGTGCTACGCTGACGATCTCCAGCAAGACCTATTCGGCATGGTCGCTGCGCGGCTGGCTGCTGTGCCGTCTTGCCGGGCTGGAGGTGACCGAGAAGATGGTCGCCAACGATGCCGCCAACCGCGCGGAACTGCTGCTGCTCTCGCCCTCGGTGCTGGTGCCGCGCCTGACGTGGCAGGGAGCGAGCGTGTGGGACACGCTGGCGATCGCGGAGTTCCTCAACGAGCGGTTTCCCGATGCGCAGATGCTTCCGGCCGACCCGATCGCACGAGCGCATTGCCGCTCGATATCGGGAGAGATCCACTCGGGCTTCACCAACTTGCGCTCGGCGCTGCCGATGAACCTGAAGGTGCGCCATGCGAAGTTCCCGGTGTTCTCCGGCGCGCGTCCCGACATCGAGCGGATCGAGGCGATTTGGCTCGAGTGCCTCGATCGTTACGGCGGCCCGTTCCTGTTCGGGGCGCAGCCGACCGTGGCGGACGCGATGTATGCCCCGGTGACGACGCGCTTCGTCAGCTACGCGGTGGCGCTGCCGGAACCGTGCGAGGCCTATTGCCTGACCATCGCCGAATGGGACCCGATGCGCGAATGGATCGCCGCCGCCAAGGCCGAGCCGGAAGAGATGGAAGAACTCGACGTAGAGTTCTGAGCATCCTCCCTGTCGCGAAGCGATGGGGAGGGGGACCGCCCGCGAAGCGGGTGGTGGAGGGGTTGATCCCCCTCCGTCAGCGACTGCGTCGCTGCCACCTCCCCATCGCTGCGCGACAGGGAGGATATGCCTGGTCCGCTTTCCTACACCAGGCGGCATCCGATACATTGCGCCCCATGCCCTGCCGAACCGCCTCGCACTCCACAAGGTTACACCACAAGGTGACACTTCCTTCGCGTAAGGTGACACATCGTCCGCAAAATGTGTCACCTTACGCTCCTAAGGTGACACATTCCGGCCCTAAGGTGACACCTTTGCCCTCTGGACCGTGTAAACCGTGTAAACCTGTCACCTTGTGCAGACACGGAAACGCCCGACGGTCGGGGGAAACGACCGCCGGGCTTCCGGGCCTTCCGGGGGACGGGAAGGCTTGTATCCAGTCTCTTAGCGCAGCAGCGAGAGGACGTTCTGCTGGCTCTGGTTGGCCTGTGCGAGCATCGCGGTGGATGCCTGGCTGAGGATCTGCGCCTTGGCCATCGCGGTGGTTTCGGCCGAGTAATCGGCGTCCTCGATGCGGCTGGGGGGGGGGG
>NZ_ALVC01000402.1:0-12689 GCF_000293195.2 Sphingomonas sp. LH128 | reverse complement strand
GGCTGCCGCCGGTGACGAGCGACTGGAATTGCGCCGAAGTGCCCTTGTAGCCGATGGTGTTCACGTTGGTGATGTTGTCCGCGACGGTCGCCATCGCGCTCGACTGCGCGCTGAGGCCCGAAACGCCGGCATAGAGAGCGGAATAGAGGCTCATTGCATGTCTCCTGCGCCGTCCATGCGGCAATATTGGCGTCGCGGGGCAGCGCACCCACGCACCGGACACAGGCATTGTAGGATGAATTGGAGCGGAGTGGTTTTGAGCGCTGGAAAAATTCGCGGATGCTCGAAGCGGCGCCCACCCCGTCCGGCTAGTTCGCTTCGCTCTCAAGCCTCCCGGCCCTCCCGCAAGCGGGCGGGCTGACATGGTTTTCCCCGCCCGCTTGCTGGAGGGGCAGCGAGACTTGGGCCGCAGGCCCTAGTCGCAGCGCGGTGGGCATGCGCGACCCCGGCAAAAATTGCCTGCCATGACCGGATTACCCCCAAACCATCCTATAATGGCGGTCTAACTGGGACATTCTGGGACATGACGCTTCGTATTTCGCTTCGCAACGGCGAGCCGGTCATCGTGAACGGCGCGGTTCTGCGCGCGGTCGGTCGCACCGATCTCGTGCTGGAAAACGACGCCACGATCCTGCGCGGGCGCGACGTCATGAAGCCGCAGGATGCGACCTCGCCGGCTAAGCAGCTCTATTTCGCGTGCATGATGGCCTATATCGACCCGGCCGATCTCGAACGCCACCAGCAGACCCTGCTGGAGAAGCTCGAAGTCCTGCTCGGCGCGCTGCAGGCGCCGGAGGCGAAGGCGGTCTGTGTCGCCTTCGCCAACAAGGTCTCGGTCGGCCAGTTCTACCAGGCGCTTTCCGACTGCCGCTGGCTGATCGCCTACGAAGCCGAGGCGCTGGCCCGCGTGGCGCCCGCAGCCGACTGAGCGCGCAATGCCACCCCCAACCTCGTCATTGCGAGCGCAGCGAAGCAATCCAGGGCAGCTTAACACCGCCCTGGATTGCTTCGCTGCGCTCGCAATGACGAACGGAGGGAAGGTTGATGGTCGGGGCACGGTCTTGAGGCCATGCCCCTAGCCGCCGCCGCTTCCGGCCTGCGCATGCTTGCGCCCGACCAGCGGTATGGCCGGGTCGTCGCGGTGCGCGGTGCGCTGATCGAGGTGGACGGGCTGGCCGGGGCCGCGCGGATCGGCTCGCGGATAACCTTGCGCTCTCCCGTGGGGGCGATCGAGGCGGAAGTGGTGGGCCTCGACCACGGCATCGCCCACTGCATGCCCTTCAACGAGCCAGAGGGCATCGCTTCCGGATCGCGTGCGGACTTGTCCGCCGGGCAACTGGGCCTGCGTGTCTCCTCGGGCTGGCTGGGCCGGGTGGTGGACGGGCTCGGCCGCCCGGTGGACGGCAAGGGACCGCTGCCGCAAGGACGCGAGCAGCGCCGCATAAAGTCCGCGCCGCCGCCCGCATCCGCGCGCGCCCGCGTCGGTGCGCGGATCGAGACCGGGGTGCGCGCGCTGGACCTTTTCGCGCCGTTGTGCCGGGGCCAGCGCCTCGGCCTTTTCGCGGGCTCGGGCGTGGGCAAGTCCACGCTCCTGTCCATGCTGGCGCGCTGGACCGAGTGCGACGTCGCCGTTATCGGCCTCATCGGCGAGCGCGGCCGCGAAGTGCAGGAATTCATCCAGGATGACCTTGGCGAGGAGGGGCTGGCGCGCAGCGTCGTCGTCGTCGCCACCTCGGACGAGCCCGCGCTGCTGCGCCGGCAGGCCGCCTGGACCACGCTCGCCGTCGCCGAGCATTTCCGCGACGAAGGGCTCGACGTGCTGTGCCTGATGGACTCGGTCACCCGCTTCGCCATGGCCCAGCGCGAGATCGGCCTTGCGGCAGGCGAGCCGCCCGCGACCAAGGGCTATACCCCCACCGTCTTCGCCGAACTTCCGCGCCTGCTGGAGCGCGCCGGGCCGGGAACTCCGGGGCAGGGGGCGATCACGGGGCTGTTCACCGTACTGGTCGACGGCGACGACCACAACGAGCCGGTCGCCGACGCGGTGCGCGGCATCCTCGACGGCCACGTCGTCATCACCCGCAAGATTGCCGAGCGCGGGCGCTATCCCGCCATCGATGTGCTGCGTTCGGTCTCGCGCACTTTGCCGCAGTGTCTGGAACCGCAGGACAACGCCACCCGCCTTGCCGCGCGCGCCGAACTGGCGACGTGGAAGGACATGGAGGAGATGGTGCGCCTCGGCGCCTATCGCGCCGGGGCCAATGCCGAAGTGGACCGCGCCGTCGCTCTCGCCCCGCGCATCGAGGCGCTGCTCAACCAGGACAAGCGCATCCGCAGCTTCGCCGCCGAGGACTTCGCGGCGCTCTCGGGTATTCTGGAGGAAATTCATGAAAACGCCCTATGACGCCGCATTGCGCGTGCGGCAGCGCGAACTGGACGAAGTGAGCAGCGCCATCCGCACCGAGGCGGGCGCCTTGGGCGCGGTCGAGCAGGAGCGGATGCGCGTCGCCGCCGCGCTGGTGCGCGAGGCGGACCTTGCCGCCACCGATCTCACCCTCGTCTCGCCGGGCTGGCAGCGGCGCATGCGCGGCGAGCGGCAGGCGCTTTCGGCCCGCGAGACGCAGCTGCAGGCGCGCCTCGATGCCCTGCGCGAAGTCGCCGTGGACGCCTACGGCGTCCTGCGCGGGATCGAGAATGCCGCCGACGATTACCGCGCCGAAGCCCTGCGCAGCGAGGCTGCGGCCGAGCAGTCCGCCACCGACGACATCAGCGCCGCCGCCTTCCTGCGGACCCTGCGCGCGCGATGATCGACAAGACCGCCTCTTCGAACGTGACGGCAGCGAATCTGTCGGCGTCGCAGAAGGCGCGGTTGATCTATGACACGGCGCGTTCGGAGATGTCCGGCCGTCTGTGGCGCGCGGCGCTGGGCTCGACGGAAGAGACGGAAGGCGAGGGCAAGTCCTCCATTACCGCCATCAGCCAGAGCGATCCGATCGGGCTCGACCGGTTGCTGGCGATCCTCGATCCGGACTCGAAGGCGGCGCTGGACACGGCCGCTGTGCCGCAGGCCGAGGCTCCGGCCGAGACGAGCGGCGATGCGGTGTCCGCCATGGGCGGTGGCCCGAATGCGCGCTATGCCGGGATGCTCGATGCGGCGGCGGAGCGGACCGGGCTGCCGGCCTCCGCGCTGGCGGCGATCGTCGATGCCGAGGCGGCCAAGGGCGCGGGCGGGACTTGGCAGCCCTATTCGCGTAACCCGCGTTCGAGCGCGGCGGGGCTCGGCCAGTTCCTCAACGGGACGTGGGAAGGCGAGGCGGAGCGCTCCGGCACCTGGCTCAACAGCACGGCCGAGGCCAACGGCTGGCTCGACGCACGCGGGCAGGTCAAGGCCGAGAGCCGGGGCGCGCTGCTGGCGCTGCGCTACGATCCGCGCGCCTCGATCGAGGCGGTCGCCGACTATGCCAGCGCCAATGTCGCGGCGCTGCGCCGCTCGGGCGCGACGATCGGTGCGGGCACCACCGAGGTCGCGCAGGCGGCGTACCTTGGCCATCACCTCGGCGTCGGCGATGCGAAGCGGTTTCTTGCGGGCGGCCTCTCACCCGACCGCGCGCGCAAGTTGCTGGGCGCGCAAGTCGGTTCGGCGGCGGCGGAACGGCGGATCGCACAGGCCGGAAGTGCGGTCGCAGCGCACCGTTCGTGGCTGATGGACTATGTCGGCAAACATGTCCGGCCGGAAAGATTTGCCTGATCCTATATCAATTGCGTCGTCCCGGACTTGATCCGGGACCGGTGGCTGTCTTTAGGCGAGGCCGGGCTGCGCGCGCGGCAAGTGGACCGTTCTCGGCCAGCTGTCCCGGATCAAGTCCGGGACTACGACTAGGAAAATCGCTCCATCTGCGCGGCAAAATTTGCCGCATCAGTGGATAACTCTCGTATAGGATTGTTGGTTCCCAATTTATAGGAATAGATTCCGAGCCCATGGATGCGTTGCAAGGGGCTGCGCGTGCCATCGGGGTTCGCCATGTCGAAGATCACTGTCGCGCTTGAGGCTGCGGTTGCTGCGGTCAGCGCCAATACGCCGCCGGAAGGCACCGAGCAGACCCGGCGGCAGCGGGCCGAGGTGGACCGCGCTTTCGCCTGCATCCTCAAGCTGATCGCGCCGCGCATTCGCCATTTCATCCGCCAGTATGGCCTCGTCGGCCACTGGGACGATGCGGAGCAGTGCTGCGCGATCGCCGTCCACCGCGCGATCCTGGCTTACGAGCCGGAGAAGGCGCAGTTCACCACGTTCGTGAACTGGCAGATCCGCGGCGAACTGCAGAGCCTGCGCTTCCGCGTCATGACCGACCAGCGCCCCTCCGCGCGCAAGGTGGAAGCCACCACCGTCTCGCTCGACGCCATCACCGGGGGCGAGGACGGGGAGGGGCTGTCGATCCTGGCGGCTATCGCCGACGAGGATGCGCTCGGCCGCACCGAGGCCGGGGCCAGCGACTACCTCGCCCATTCGGCGATGAGCGCGCTGACCGACAGCTATGTCGAGCACATGCGCAATTCCGGGCTCGACCGCATCCGCCGCCGCGCCCAGCCCCGCAAGCTGACTCGCGCCGAGCGCGCCGCCGGGGCGGTGGCGCAGCGCCGTCCGGTGCTCGATACCGGAGAGGTCGGAGAGCTGGAACAGCGCCTCCAGCACAACCGCCAGGTCGTCGAGGGCCGCCTGTTCGAGACTTCGGCGCTCGATGGTTGCGAGGACGAGACTGCCCGCGAACGCATGCGCCAGATCGCCAAGCGCGCCGCCAAGACCATGGGCGACCTCGCCGTCGCCGACCCGCGCTTCGCGCTCATGGCCGAATACCGCGAGGCGATGGTCGCAGCGCACTGAGCGTCACGATGCCGGCGAAGGCACCTGACTCCATCATCGTCATTCCCGCGAAAGCGAGAGCCTATCTCCCGAAGGTGCCTGTTGCACCGGCATCAGTTGGGTCCCCGCCTTCGCGGGGATGGCTTCACAGGGATTGAGGGGACGTATTTCAATCGGGCGCATCGTGCTCACACGCTACGTCCTCACCCCACCGGCACCGCGCCGTTCTCGTTCGCCAGCCCGGCCATCACGGTGCGGTTGACGGTGATCAGTTCGTCCACGCTCTCGCGCCCGGTGATGACCTGCGAGGTGTACTTGTCCACCCACAGGCTCAGCGAGATGATCCCGGCGCGCAATTCGTCGGGCAGGGCGTTGGCGGAATCGATGCACAGCGTGCGGAAGGCGCCCCAGACCTCGCGGTTGCGGTGAAGCGCGGGAGCCAGTTGCACGCCCGAAAACCCGGCATCGCGCGCCGCGATCATCTGCGCGGTGATCTCGGTCATCAGCCGGAATTCGGTGCTGCGGGGCGTCTCGGCGACCTTGCGGGCGCGGACGTAGGCGTTAACGGACATCGGGGCTCCCGGGCGGGGTGGGGCAAATAGCGTCGCCCGAGTCATATAGGACGCCCGGCCGTCGCCCGGTCGCGCCTGCGAAAAATGCGCGAGCCGCCACCGCGATGCAGCACGGCGTCCTATAATTCAGCAAAGGTCCCGTCTCTCGCGGGCATAGCTTTCTCGGAAATTTCCATGCTCAATATCGTCGGCCTCGTCGTCATTCTGGTGTGCGTCTTCGGCAGCTTCCTGATGTCGGGCGGCAGCATGGGCGTCATCTTCCACGCCCTGCCGCATGAGATGATGGCGATCGGCGGCGCCGCGCTGGGCGCGTTCGCGCTGGGCAATTCGATGACCACGCTGAAGAAGGCGGGCAAGGGCATCGCCCGCGTGTTCAAGGGCGAGCGCTGGAAGGAAGCCGACTACCGCGACCTCCTCGCGCTGCTGTTCGCGCTGCTCGCCACTTTCCGCAAGGGCGGCGCCAACGCCATCGAGCCGCACCTCGACCGGCCGGAGGAAAGCGCGCTGTTCTCTCGCTATCCGCGCCTGCTGGCGGACCACGAGCTGATCGAATTCATCTGCGACTATCTGCGCATGATGACCGTCAACTTCGAGGACCCGCACCAGCTGGCCGAGGCGATGGAGGGCGATATGGAGCGCCATCACCACGAGGAACTCGGCCCCCAGCACGCGATCCAGATGATGGCCGACGGCCTGCCCGCGATCGGCATCGTCGCGGCGGTTCTGGGCGTCATCAAGACCATGAGTTCGATCGATCAGCCCACCGAAATTCTCGGCGCGATGATCGGCGGCGCGCTGGTCGGCACGTTCCTCGGCGTTCTGCTTGCCTACTGCCTCGTCGGCCCGATCGCGCAGAAGCTGCAGCAGATCATCGACGCCGATTTCAAGCCCTACACGCTGGTCAAGACCGCCATCGTCGGCCACGCGCAGGAGCAGCCGACCGAGATCGCCATCGAACTGGCCCGCCGCATGACGCCGTCGAACTACGCCCCCAGCTTCCAGGAGATGGAGACGGCGCTGGAGGCGGTGAAGGAACAGCTCAATGCCGCTCCGGCCTGAGGCGCGCTGACCCATGGCCACCAAGGGCAACGACAAGCGCCCCATCGTCATCCGCAAGGTCAAGAAGGTGGTCGGCGGCGGCCACCATGGCGGCGCGTGGAAGGTCGCCTATGCCGACTTCGTGACCGCGATGATGGCCTTCTTCATGCTGCTGTGGCTGCTCGCCAATCCGGACGAAGTGCAGCTCAAGGGCCTTGCCGAGTATTTCTCCGCCGATTCCGAGAAGGCCAACCCCGCGACCACGCTGACCAAGGACCCCGGTATGCAGCCGGGATCGGGCGGCCACGGGCGCAATAACCAGGGCGACAAGGAAGAGCCCGAAGGCCAACCCGCCTCGGAGGCCGGAACCGTGGGCACCGCGCGCGGGGGCACGGCCGAAGTGCCCGCGGCTTCGCTGCGCGTCATGGCGCAGGAAATGCAGGTCGCGCTGCAGCCGCCGATGGACAGCCAGGGCCGCGCCAATGTCGACGTGCGGCCGAGCCGCGAGGGGATGCGCATCCACCTCGTCGACAATGTTCAGCGGTCGATGTTCAAGGGCAGCACCGCGCAGCTCAACGACTTCGCGCGGGCGCTGCTGACGCGGGCAGCGAAGCAGCTTGCCGGGATCGACGCGCGCATCGCCATCGAGGGCCATACCGACGGCGCGGGCGGGAACAGCGACGCCAACTGGCAGCTTTCAGCCGATCGCGCCCTTGCCGCGCGGGCGGCGCTGGTGGCGGCGGGGCTGCCGGCTGACCGCTTCGCCGAGGTCGTCGGCAAGGCGGGCACCGAGCCGGTCTATCCCGACCAGCCCGATCGCCCCGAGAACCGCCGCATCACCATCGTCGTCATGGCCGAGGCGGGCGCGCTGCCGCATGACGCCAGCTTCAAGTTCTGAGCGAAAGGGCACCATGATCAAGCGCATCGTGATGGGCCTGCTCGCCACCGTGGCGGGGCTCGGCGTCGGCGGGGCGGGGGCCTGGGGCGTGCTCCACTTCGCGCCGCAACTGGTGACGGGCCATGCGAAGAAGCCGACGAAAGGCCCGACCGAGTTCGTGCCGCCGGTGGAAGTGCTGGCCCCGCTGGTCTTCGCCGACGGGCGGCTTTCGGGCTACGAGACCTTCGAGATCCAGCTCGAGGTGCCGCAGGGCACCACCGAGGAAGTGGGCGCGAAGCTGCCGCTGCTGATGAACGCGGTGAACCTCAAAACCTATCGCACGCCGATGGCCAGTGGGCCGGACGGAATGCTGCCGGGGCTCGATGCCTTTCGCAAGGTGGTGATGGACGCCGCGCTGGAGGTCTACGGCAAGGACGCGGTACGCTCCGTGGCGGTGACGAAGGCGTCGCCGGGGTAGGGGCTGCGCTGGAACCCCATCCTTCGACAAGCTCAGGATGAGCGGAGTGTTGGGGGCGAGGGCAGCGTTCAAGGAAAAAGCCCGTCATCCCAGCGAAGGCTGGGACCGCTGGCCTGTTACTGCGGGCTATCGTTCGAATGCCCCGCCGAGGGTTGGGCTTCATGCGGCCAGCGGTCCCAGCTTTCGCTGGGATGACGGGCGCGCGCAGGGAGACAAACGCCCTCAACCCGCTCAGGCTGAGCTTGTCGAAGCCCCTTGCGGCAAGGCGCTACCCGAAACTCTTCACCAGAGACCCCGCCACCAGCGCCCAGCCATCGACCAGCACGAAGAAGATGATCTTCATCGGCAGCGACACCGTCGCGGGCGGCAGCATCATCATGCCCATCGCCATCAGCACCGCCGCCACCGCAAGATCGATCACCAGGAACGGCAGCAGCAGCAGGAAGCCGATCTCGAAGGCGCGGCGCAGTTCGGAGATCATGAAGGCGGGCATCAGCGTCGTCATCGGCAGTTCCGCGCGGCTCTTCGGGACTTTGCCCGAGAGGCTGACGAACAGCTTCACGTCGTCGTCGCGCACCTGCTTCAGCATGAAGGTATGGAACGGCTTGCTGGCGCGGGACAAGGCCTCGGTCTCGTTGATCTGCCCGGCGTTGTAGGGCTCCATGCCCTGCTTCCACGCCGCGTCGAACGTAGGCGCCATGACGAAGAAGCTGAGGAACAGCGCCAGCGAGATCATGATCGGGTTGGGCGGCACGCCCTGCACGCCCATCCCCGAGCGCAGCAGCGAGAGCGCCACGACGATGCGGGTGAACGAGGTGATCGTCATCAGGATGCCCGGCGCCAGGCTGAGCACCGTCAGCACCATCACCAGCTGCAGCACCCGGCCCGACATCGTGCCGCCGCCGGTCAGGGCACCGGCTGCGCCTGCGGCGCCAGCACTCTGGGCCATCGCCGCGACGGGCAGGGCGAGCACCACCAGAACCGCGAGAATGGCCAGAATGCGCCGAAGCACGGTTTCCCCGGGGAAACCGGCAGGGGTGGCAGGGGCGCTCATCAGTGCAGTTCCGTCTTCACGTCCTGCGTGAACCAGACGTCCGGGAGCACTGGAATGCGGGCCGCGAAGGAGGCTTTCTGTGCTTCCGGTTCCTTATCAAATGTCTGATTTTCATCATTTTGTTTGACAATCTCGACCACCTTCGGAGCGACCGCGCTGTCCAGCACCGTCACCCCTTCCGGGCCGATCAGGACGCTGAATTCGGTATCGTCACGGCGCAGCAGCACCAGCGAGCGGCGCTGGTCCACGGCAAGCCGCTCGACCACCTGCAAACGTTTGTCAGAACCAGTATTACCCAGCTTTTCCAGCCACTTGCGCGGCATGGTCAGGTCGTAGCGCTTGACCGCCCACAAAGCGCAGACAAGGGCACCCAACACGACCATAAGGGCACCCAGCATGCGCACAAGCGAGAACAGGTCCACCTTTCAGCGCTCGGCCTGGACCACACGGGTGATTTCAAGCGACATGGCCTCGCCGTTGACGAGGATGCGGCCCTCGGCGACGAGGCGGTCGTTGACGTAGAGGCGCGTCGGATCGTCCTGCCCGCAGTCGAGCTGGATCATCGCGCCGCGGCTCATCTTGAGCACCTGGCGGACCGGGATGCTGGTGGAGCCCAGCACGATCTGCAGGTCGATGGGAATGCCTTCGAGGACGGACACCGCGCGTCTCCTTTCACTGGCAGCTTTATAGGGGAAAAGTTTATAGGAGTAGTGCGCCACTAGGAAAAAGTTGCCTATAAGGTCGGTAAGGCAGTTGGGGACCAAGCGTGGCGGAACTGGGCAATTCGATCGACGTCTCGGCATCGGGCCTGCGCGCGCAGGCGCTGCGGATGCGCGTCATCGCCGAGAACCTCGCCAACTCGGACTCCATCGCCACCACGGCTGAGGGCGATCCCTATCGCCGCCGCGTCGCCAGTTTTGCAGCGGAGGTCGACCGGAACACCGGCGCCACGCAAGTCACCGTGAAGTCCATCGAAGCGGACAAGAGTGCCTTCGGTCGCATCTACCAGCCCGGCAATCCCGTCGCCGACGCGCAAGGGTATGTCGAGCAGCCCAACGTCAATCCGCTGATCGAGGCCGCCGACATGAAGGCGGCGCAGCGGTCCTACGAGGCCAACCTCAACGCCATCGAGGCGGCGCGCGGCATGACCATGCGCACCGTCGATCTGCTGAAGTAAGGGCGAGGCAATGTCGATCGGCTCCCTCGACGGGCTTTCCGCTTACGCCCGGGCGGCCCGGGCCACCAATCCGCTGTCCGATACCGGACAGAAGAGTGGCGGCCTTGCGCCCTCCGGCGGTCTCGCGCCGAGTGGCGGCGGGTTCGGCTCGATGGTCGAGAGCATGGTCTCGCAGACCGGCGACGCGCTGCGCAATGCCGAGACGCAGAGCATCAAGCAGATCGGCGGCAAGGGCGACCTGATCGACGTCGTCACCGCCATCGGCGCGGCGGAAACCGCGCTCGATACGGTAGTGGCGGTGCGCGACCGGGTGGTCTCGGCCTACTCCGACATCATGAAGATGCAGATCTAGGGATGAGCGGGTGTTGCGCCCTGTCCGGGGGGCTTCGATGCTTCGACAAGCTCAGCACTCAGCTTGAGCGGGGTCGGGGGGCTTTGGCCCTTTACTCGGAACCCTTTTGCCTATCCTCCGCTCACTCCGCTCATCCTGAGCTTGTCGAAGGATGGGAGGCCCACACAGCCCCATGATCATGGCCCCATGACCCCCGACGCCGCCATAGAACTCGCCCGCGCCGCGCTGGTGCTGATGCTGACCATCTGCGGGCCGATGCTGATCGCCGCGCTGATCGTCGGCGTGCTCATCGGTCTGCTGCAGGCGCTGACGCAAGTGCAGGAAATGACGCTGACTTTCGTGCCCAAGCTGCTGGTGCTGGGCGTGGTGATGCTGCTCAGCCTGCCGATGATCGGCCATGCCCTGAGCAATTTCATGGACCGCGTGGCCGACGCCATCGTCGCGCATTAGGCCGCAGATCGTGCTTGATCGAAGCCCGCATAGGCGAGAGCTGGGGCATCAAAATCCGATCCGTCATCCCCGCGAAGGCGGGGACCCAACTGATGCCGGTGCAACACGCAATGTCACCAGCTGGGTTCCCGCCTTCGCGGGAATGACCAGTTGGGTGTACCGCGCGGGCACGACCGCATGAACGCCATCGACCTCGCGACCCTGCTGCGCCTGCCGATCGATACGGCGGCGTTCCTGCTGCTGTTCTGCCGCGTCGGCAGCGTCATCATGCTGCTGCCCGCCTTCTCTGACGACGGATTGCCGATGCAGATCCGCCTCGTCATGGCGCTGGCCTTCACCTTCGGGATGTACGGCATGCTGGAGCCGCACGTGACGCCTGCGCTGCAGTCCGGCCTGTCGATGCCGCTGCTGGTGATCGGCGAGGTCATGATCGGCCTTGCGCTCGGCATGATCGTGCGCATCCTGTTCAGCGCCGCCGCCATTGCCGGAGCGCTGGCCTCGCAGCAGGTGGGGTTGTCCTCCGCGCTGGTGGTCGATGCGGCGATGGGCGGGCAGGTGCCGCTGCTGGCGCGGTTCGTCGGTGTCGCGGCGATCGTGGTGTGCCTCTCGACGGGCGTGCATCACTTGTGGATCGCCTCGATCTTCAAGTCCTACGCCAGCTTCCCGGTCGGCGGGATGCCCCCGGCGGCCGACTTTGCGCACCTTGCCGTCGCGGTCATGGGGCAGGCGACGGCGCTGGGGCTGAGCCTGTGCGCGCCGCTGATCCTCTACGGCATGCTGTTCAATCTGGGGCAGGGGTTGGCGGCGCGGGTGGCGCCCTCGATCCAGGTGTTCTTCATCATGCAGCCGGCGAACCTGCTGCTCGGCCTCTCGGTGCTGGCGATGACGCTGGGGGCGATGCTCACCGCTTTCGCCAACGCCATGGCCACGTTCATGCAGAGCGGGTGGACCCTCTGACATGGCCGATGACGCCCTCGACAAGGACCAGCGCACACACGAGCCTACGCAGAAGAAGCTCGACGACGCCCGCAAACGCGGCGAAGTCGCCATTGCGCCAGAGGTCCGCCACGCCACCATGATGGCCGGCGCGCTGGCGGTGACGGGCTGGCTCGGCCTCTCGGCGATCGAGAGTCTGGGCACCATGCTCAAGCGGCTCTGGGGCGATGCCGAGGATTTCAGCCTCGATCCGGACGGCGCGCAGGGGCTCGCAACCGGGGTCGCGTGGCATACCATGGTGTCGCTGCTGCCGGTCTTCGCGGTGCTGATGGCCGCGGCGGTGAGCACGATATTCCTGCAGGGCCGCGCGGTCATGAGCTGGTCGCGTCTTTCGCCCAAATGGTCCAAGCTCTCGCCCGCCAGCGGTTTCTCGCGCCTGTTCGGCACCCGCGCGCTGGTGGAATTCGCCAAGACGTTGGCCAAGATGAGCGCTATCGGCCTCGTGGTGTGGATGGTGCTGGCGCCGCGTCTGCAGGGCGTAGACGGGCTGGTCGGCCGCTCTCCCGCCGCAGTCGGCGCGGCGGCGGGGGGGCTCGCGTTCGAGGCCCTGCGCGCGGTGGCGATGCTGGTCGCGGGGCTCGCGCTGTTCGACTTCCTGTGGCAGCGGCGCAGCTTCATGCAGCGCATGCGCATGACCCTTCAGGAAGTGAAGGACGAGCACAAGCAGAACGACGGCGATCCCAAGATCAAGGCCAAGATCCGCCAGATCCAGATGCAGCGCTCGCGCAAGCGGATGATGTCGGCAGTGCCGACCGCCAGCGTAATCGTGACCAACCCGACGCACTACGCGGTCGCGCTCAAGTACGAGCATGGCGTGACCGCCGCGCCGACCGTGGT
>NZ_ALVC01000401.1:0-2719 GCF_000293195.2 Sphingomonas sp. LH128 | reverse complement strand
GCCGTGCTGCTCGGCGGCGCGACCGCGCTGATGCCGGTCTTCGCCCGCGACCTGCTGCACGTCGGTCCCGAGGGTCTCGGCCAGATGCGCGCAGCGACGGCGGCAGGCGCGGCGGTGGTGGCGTTCTGGCTCTCGTTCCGCCCGCTGCAGTCGAACGTCGGCGTCAAGATGCTGGCGGCCGTCGTGGCCTACGGCGCCGCGACGATCGGCTTCGGCCTCTCGCGCCACTTCCTGTTGTCGCTCGCCTGTCTCGCCTGCCTCGGCGCCGCCGACATGATCTCGGTGTTCATCCGCAGCTCGCTCGTCCAGTTGCGCACGCCCGACACCGTGCGCGGCCGCGTCTCGGCGATTTCCGGTCTCGCCGTCTCGGCCTCGAACGAATTGGGCGAGTTCCAGTCGGGCTTCGCCGCAGCCCTTCTCGGCGCTACCGGAGCAGTTGTCTTCGGCGGCAGCGCTGCCATAGTCATCACCCTTGCCTGGGCCTGGTTCTTCCCGGAACTGCGCCGCGCCCGTACCTTCGAAACCCGTTGGGAGCAGAAATCATGAAGGCCGACAGCATCCTCGCCACCATCGGCGATACCCCGCACATCCGCCTCTCCCGCCTGTTTCCGGACCATGAGGTCTGGGTCAAGGCCGAGCGCGCCAATCCCGGCGGTTCGATCAAGGACCGCATCGGCCTTGCCATGATCGAGGCGGCCGAGGCCGACGGCAGCCTCAAGCCCGGCGGCACCATCATCGAGCCGACTTCGGGCAATACCGGCATCGGCCTCGCCATGGCGGCAGCGGTCAAGGGCTACACCCTTGTCCTCGTCATGCCCGAATCGATGTCGGTCGAGCGTCGCCGCCTGATGCTGGCCTACGGCGCCAAGTTCGACCTCACTCCGCGCGAAAAGGGCATGAAGGGCGCGATCGAGCGCGCCAAGGAACTGATCGAGGCGACCCCGGGCGCCTGGATGCCCCAGCAGTTCGACAACCCCGCCAACGTAGACGTCCACGTCAAGACGACCGCGCAGGAAATCCTCAAGGACTTCGCCGATGAGCCCATCGACGTGCTCGTAACCGGCGTCGGCACCGGCGGCCACCTCACCGGATGCGCCGAGACGCTGAAGGCCAGCTGGCCTTCGATGAAGGCCTATGCGGTCGAGCCGACGCTCTCGCCGGTGATCTCCGGCGGCCAGCCCGGCCCGCACCCGATCCAGGGTATCGGCGCCGGTTTCATCCCCGGCAACCTTCACACCCAGTCGATCGACGGGGCCATTCAGGTCGACCCCGCCGACGCCAAGGACTGGGCGCGTCGCTGCGCAACCGAGGAAGGCATGCTCGTGGGCATCAGCTCGGGCGCGACGCTTGCCGCCATCGCCCAGAAGCTGAAGGACCTGCCCGCAGGCAGCCGCGTCCTCGGCTTCAACTACGACACCGGCGAGCGCTATCTCTCGGTGCCCGACTTCCTGCCGGAGTGATATCCATCGTGACGACTACCCCCACGCTCGAGCCCGTTTCCTACGAACACGCCGGTGTCGCCCTCACCGGCTGGCTCGCCCGCCCCGAAGGCGCGGCCCGCGCGGCCGTCGCCCTGTTCCCGACGATCGCCAACGTCATCCCGCTGATGGAGGAGCGCGCCCGCAAGCTCGCCGCAGAGGGCTATCTGGTGATGATCACCGACTTCTACGGCGAGCCGATCGAGAGCTTCGAGGCTTCGTTCCCCGTCGCCGAGAAGCTGCGCGCCGACAACGCCTACTACCGCGCCCGCATCATCGCCGGGATCGATGCGCTACGGGGGCTCGCCGATGGCATCAAGCTCTTCGCCGTCGGCCACTGCATGGGTGGTCAGGCCGTCCTCGAAGCCGCCCGCGCGGGTGAGGATCTGGCCGGCGTGGTCAGCTTCCACGGCACCCTGCCGACCACTGCCCCGGCCCAGCCCGGCGGGATCAAGCCCCGCATCCTCGTCTGCCACGGCGATGCCGACCCGCTCGTGCCGCGCACCGATGTCGTGGCGTTCTGGGAGGAAATGGATGCGGCAGGAGCCGACTGGCACTTCCACAGCTACGGCAACGTTAAGCACGGCTTCACCGACCCGCACAGCCCGGACAAGGGCATGGCCTTCCTCGACTACAACGTCAGCGCCGATCGCCAGTCCTGGGCCTCGATGCTGTCGTTCTTCAACGAGATACTGGGCTGACCTCCCATTCCTCCCTGAGCTTGCTCGGGGAGAAATTTGCAAACAAAGCCCGTCATCCCCAACATCGTCATCCCAGCGAAGGCTGGGACCGCTGGCCTGTTACGACCAACAATCGTCCTGACCCCCTGCCGAGGGTTGGGTTTTGCGCTGCCAGCGGTCCCAGCCTTCGCTGGGATGACGGGGGTGTGCGTGCAGTTAGCGCACGCGGAAACGCCCGCTGGCGAGCGCGGGCCATGACGCCGGGGAAATCAACGCGAATACCGAGAACATCGGGTCGGCGTCGGGAGCGTCCAAGCTGGGACGCGGGGTTTTGTTTTCCGTGAAGCTCTGGCGAGCGGCCGGGTAACTCACGGTGCAGCCCGGCTCGACCTGTATTCCATCGGAAAGTCCCATGTGGCCGTCGTTAGGGTTCGCATCGTTATCGGCCGAAGGCTATCCGGGATGGCCGTCCCAAGTCCTGCCGTGTGTCGCAGGAACGTATGGACGGCGTTTCCGGTAGCGCAGAGACAGTCCGGGTCTTCGAACGGACGCGTGGTTTGC
>NZ_ALVC01000400.1:0-7516 GCF_000293195.2 Sphingomonas sp. LH128 | reverse complement strand
CCCGCCGCATCGTCCAGCTTGGACAGCAGGCGATCGGCATAGACGCGCGCCTCGTCCTCGGTCTCGCGCACGATGACGTGAGCGCGGTAGCCGAACTTGAGCGTGCGGCCGTACTTCGCCGCGCGTGCGGTCATGTCCGCGATCGTCTCGCGCACCTTGTCCATCGTGTCGGGCCACATCAGGTAGACGTCGCAGCCCTTGGCCGCCGCCTCGCGCGCGTCTTCGGACAGGCCGCCGAAGTAGAGCGGCGGGCACTTGCCCGAGACGGTGGTGATGCGCGCCGGGGGCAGGTCGAGGTTGTAGAACTCGCCCTCGTACTTCAGGTGCTCGCCGTTCAGCATGATCTTGAGGATCTGCATCACTTCCAGCGTGCGCTGGTAGCGGGCGCGGCTGTCCAGCTTCTCGCCCGGCAGGTCGGACGAGATGATGTTCACCGTCAGCCGCCCGCCCAGGATGCGGTCGAGCGTGGCGATGCGGCGCGCCAGCTGCGGCGGCCAGTCCTCGCCCATGCGCACGGCCCAGAGCAGGCGGATCTTCTCCACCAGCGGGGCGATGGCGCCCGCGAACATGGTGGTGTCGATGCCCAGCGCATAGCCGGAGGGGAGCAGGATGTTGTCGAACCCGCCCTTTTCGGCCTGCAGCACGATGTTGCGGCAATGCTCCCAGCTGGAGGCCAGCGCCGGATCGGGCTGGCCAAGGAACTCGTAGTCATCGTCGCACAGCGCCGAAAACCAGCTTACCTCACAGGTCTTTTCAGTAGTGCTCACGGCAGGGGCTCTCCTTTCGATGCGACCAGTACCGCGTACCAGCTGGCGCGGGTCCAGCGGACCTTGAGTGCGTCAGCGCTTTCCGCGATCCGGTCGGCTTTTTGTGATCCGACGATGGGGATGACGCGCGCCGGGTGCGCCATGATCCAGCTGTAGGCGGCCGCCGTGCGCGACACGCCGAACTCTTCCGCCGCCTGATCGAGCAGCGCCGCGACTTCCTTGGTGCGCGCGTCCTCGGGGTTGGCGATGCGGCCACCGCCCAGCGGCGACCAGGCCAGCACGGCCATGTCCATGGCGATCGCCTGATCCAGCTCGCCGTTCTCGATCGTGTCGAGGCGCAGGGCCGAGATTTCCGGCTGGGTGGAGACGATCGGCAGGCTCACGAACTGCTGCAGCGTGGCGATCTGGCTGGTGGTGAAGTTGGAAACGCCGAAGCTGCGGATCTTGCCCGCCTTATGTGCCGCTTCGACGGCCTTTGCGATTTCCGAAGGGTGCGTGAGGATGTCGGGGCGATGGATCTGCCACAGCTCGACGCTGTCGGTGCCGAGGCGCTTGAGCGAGGCGTCGATGGCGCTGGTCAGATATGCGGCGCTCGAATCGTAAGGCAGGGGGGGCATGATGCCGCCCTTGGTGGCGATCACCAGCTTGTCGCGCAGGCCCGGTTCGCTGGCGAGCGCCTTGCCCAGCAGCGCTTCCGCATCGCCGAAGCCGCCCTTGCCGTCGAAGCCGTAGATGTCGGCGGTGTCGATGAAGTCGATCCCGGCATCCAGCGCCGCATGGCGCAGGCGCACGGCATCGGCGGCCTCGCCTTCCATGCGCCAGTTGCCCCAGGCGAGGGCGGAGACTTCGATGCCGCTCTTGCCGAGCTGGCGGCGGGCGGCCGGGGAGGGGAGGTAGGTCATGGGTGTTCCTGTCAGGAGAGAAGATCGGGATTGATGCGGGCGACCGAGGCACGCTCGATCAGGTCGTGGGGAAGGCGCCGGTGCGTGGCCTGCGCGCCCTCGAGAAGAAGCTGCGTGGCGGCATGCGCCAGTTCGCGGGTGGGCTGGCGGATCGTGGTCAGCTGCGGCCAGACCATCCGCGCGACCATGGTGTCGTCGAAGCCGACCACCGAGAGGTCGTCGGGCACGTTCAGCCCCATGTCGTGTGCCACCGAGAGCACGCCTGCTGCCATGTCGTCGTTGCTGGCGAAGATCGCGGTAGGGCGGCGCTTGCCCTTGAGGAACCGCTGTGCCGCGGCCACGCCGCTGTCGAAATCGAACTCGCCCGGAGCGATCAGCGCGGGCTCGAACGGCAGCCCCGCGCGGTCTAGCGCGCGGCGGTAGCCGAACAGGCGCTCCTCCGAGGCCATGTGGTTGGAGTGCCCCTTCACGAAGCCGATGTGGCGATGGCCGCGCGCGATGAGGTAGCTGGTCATGTCGTCCGCCGCCTGGGCGTCGTCCATGAAGACCGAGGAGGTCATCGCATGGTTGGTGCCCGGCGAGATGCGCACGAAGGGGATGTCCATGCCCTCCAGCGCCTTCAGCACCGGCACGCAGTCGGTGACGGGAGAGGAGAGGACGATGCCGTCCACATGCGTCTCGGTGACGAGACCGCGCACCTGTTCGCCGACCAGCGGGTCGGCCACGTCCACCGGCTGCGCGAGGAGGCGCGAGCCGTTCTGCTGGCAGGCTTCCCAGCAGCCCATCTGGATCTGGTTCATGTAGTAGGGGCTGTGGTTGTCGTAGATCAGCGCGATCTGGCCCGACTTGGTGCCCGCCAGAATGCGCGCGGCGACGCTCGGCCGGAAGCCGAGTTCCTGCATCGCCTTCTCGACGCGCTCCTTGGTGTCGGTGCTGACGTAGCGGTGCCCGTTCAGCACGCGGCTGACCGTCTTGATCGATACGCCCGCCAGCGCCGAGACGTCCTT
The DNA here is from genome assembly GCF_000293195.2 of Sphingomonas sp. LH128. Lineage (NCBI taxonomy): Bacteria > Pseudomonadati > Pseudomonadota > Alphaproteobacteria > Sphingomonadales > Sphingomonadaceae > Sphingomonas > Sphingomonas sp. LH128. The sequence goes on along the minus strand of NZ_ALVC01000400.1, from coordinate 4,840 downwards.
GATGTTGGACCGTTCGCTCATGTGCTCTCCCCCAGGCCCCACCGTTCGTCATTGCGAGGCCGCAGGCCGAAGCAATCCAGGGCGTTTTTCGCGGCCCTGGATTGCTTCGCTGCGCTCGCAATGACGAGAAGGGGGAGCATTTTCGTCATGCCTTCAACGACGCGAAGAGAGGCGCGAACTTGCTGCTGGGCAAGTAGAAAACGGGCGGCTGGCTATAGGGCGCGGCTACGGTATGCGTGCCGGGGGCGAAGTCCTCGCCGGTCCAGAGGTGACGCCACGGTGTGTCGCCGGGCAGGATGACCTCGCGCTGCGTCGCCTCGGCCTCGACGATCGGCGCCACCAGCATGTCGGCGCCGTAGAGGTACTGGTCCTGCACGCTGAACAGCGCGTCCTCGAAGTAGTGCAGGAACAGCGGCCGCTGCACGGGCAGACCGGTCGCCACGGCCTCATCGCTGAGGTGGCGGACATAAGGCGCCAGCGCCTTGTGGACGCGCGACATCGCGGCGAACTGACCGAGGAGTTCCGGGCTGGAATCGATCTGCAGGTTGTCGTCCGGGCGGTTGCCTTCGTGGCTGCGCATCACCGGCGAGAACGCGCCCAGTTCGCACCACCGCATCATCAGGTCCGCCGTGCGCACGTTGCCGTGCAGGCTGGTGTAGCCGCCGACATCGCTGTGCGAATAGGCATTACCGACCAGACCCGCCGAAAGCGCGGCCGTCAGCACGGTGTTGATCCCGTCGTGCCGGGTGAAGTCAACCGACTGGTCGCCCGCCCACAGCAGAGGACAATGCGCCTGCACGCCCGAGAACCCGGCGCGCATGAAGAACACCGCCTCGCCGGTCTTGCCGCGAGAAGCCACGGCGCGCGCGTTCGCTTCGGCCCAGAGGACGGGCCAGCGGTTGTGCATCAGCATCGGGTCGCTGCTGTCGTGGAGGCGCAGATCGACCGGCAGGTACTCGCCGAAGTCCGCCATCCAGCCCGAAAGGCCGAAGTCCAGCATCTCGCGCCCGATCACGCGGTCGGCGAACCAGTCGAGCGCGGCGGGGTTGGTGAAGTCCACCACGCCGCAGTCGAACTCGCCGAAATCGACGAGATAGACCGCGTCCGAGTCCTGCCGCAGCGCGAGATAGCCCAGCGCCTCGGCCTCGGCGTACTGCTTGCCGTCATTGGCGAGGTAGGGGTTCACGTACCCGAGGAAGCGCACGCCTTTCTCCGCCAGCGCGGCGATGCGGGCGGGCAGTTCGGGATAGCGCGCCTCGTTCCACGACCAGTCCCAGAACAGGCGGCGGCCGAAGCTGGTCTGGCGGATGCCGATCCAGTCCTCGCACCACAGGCCGGAGACTTCGGCGCCCGCGTCCATGATCTTCTCGAGACGCGCGAAGCTGACGTCGCCTTCCTTGAGGCCGACGATGGCGCCGCCGATCGCCCAGTCGGGCAGGGCGGGCTGGCGGCCGAAGCGGCTGGAAAGCGCGCCGACCAGCGCAGGCAGGTCGTCGGCAGCGAAGAATTCGAGGGTGAACGCGCCTTCCCAGACCTCGATCCGGTGGCGGCCGGCATCGGTGAAATCGAGCACCGAATAGGCGCTGCTGCCCAGATGACAGGCCCACAGGCTGGAGGTCAGGAACGTCGGCTGCGGATAATTGGTCCACCAGTAATCGCCGCCGGCCATGCCGTTCTGGTCCATCTTACGGGTCAGCTCGGTGGACTTGTCGCGGCCCACGCCGGGTTCGCTGGTCCAGATCGGGAAGCGGCGGCCCGAGAGGTCGAGGTAGCTCATCTGCTCCCCGCCGCCCCAGACATGCTCGCCCGGCAGCGCGGCCAGATCGACCCAGACGCGGTCGTACGCGGGATCGAGCACCGCGATGTCTAGCGAATCGCCCTTCACCGAAACGCGCAGCATCGGCGCGGCCCCGGCACTGGCCGAAAGGACGATGTCGGCGCCGTCCAGCGCGGCGAAGCCCAGCTCCACACGGCCGGTCGGCGCATCGCTGATGGCGAAGTTGCCGCGCACCATCTCCACCTCGGCCGCGCCGCGCGCCACCGCGAAAGCGGGGCTGTCCGCTGATCCACGCAGTACCTCACGGCCAGCCAACAGGCAGGCGAATCCGTCTTCCCGAACGTCGAAAGTCAGCGACACGTTTCCAGTCCCATGAGCCATGTTGTTGTTATTCTGCAGCACGCTCGTCGCCGTCGTGCTGTCCCGATATGACAACGCTTGACAGAAATGTTCGACCCAATCAAGAGGGGTGCAACCGACAGGACGACCTGAGGCTCAAACACTCAGGCTCCGCATAAGCAGGAGGGGAAAACATATGATTTCGCACGCCACCATCACGCTTGCGCGCACTGCGCTGGCGCTTTCGGCGTCGGCCGTCGCGCTTGTCGCCGCGACTCCGGCCAACGCGCAGGTCGACGAGATTATCGTTACCGCGCAGAAGGTTCGTCAGAACGTCCAGGACGTGCCGATCGCCATCAGCGCGGTCACCGGAGAGGCCATGGCCCGCGCCGGCGCCAAGAGCCTGGAAGACATCACCTCGATCGTCCCCTCGGTCACCTTCCGCAAGGGCACGACCAACGCCAACAGCGCGATCGTGATGCGCGGCGTCGGCACGATCAGCTTCTCGGTCGCGGCCGAACCCAGCGTGTCCACCGTTGTCGACGGCATCGTGCTGAGCCGGTCGGGCCAGTCGTTCCTCGACCTCGTCGACTTCGACCGCCTCGAAGTGCTGCGCGGACCGCAGGGCACGCTGTTCGGCAAGAACGCCTCGGCGGGTCTGGTCAACATCGTGTCGAAGGGCGGCACCAGGGACTTCGAGGCCGAGGCCAACGTCTCGGGCACCACCGACGACGAATACCGCGCCAAGATGACCATTTCCGGCCCGATCTCGGAGAACCTGACCGGCCGCCTCACCGGCTTCTACGGAAACTTCGACGGCAACATCAAGAACACCTACTACGACAAGACCGTCAACGGCTACGAGCACTACGGCGCGCGCGGCCTGATCGACTATGACGGCGAGGGCGGCCGTTTCCGCCTGATCGCGGACTACTTCAAGGCCAACGACGATTGCTGCGCCGAAGTGACCGGCGTGTCGCGCGGCACCGTGATCGACAACGAACTGGGCATCGTTCCGCAGGGCGAAGACACCCGCGAGGTCAACCAGAACCTCATCACCCGCTCGCTCGACCGCCAGTACAGCCTGACGATGAGCGCGGACATCGATACCTTCGCCGATCACACGCTCTCGATCGTCACCGGCTATCGCAACTGGAAGAACACCGAAATCCGCGACGGCGACTTCCTGCCGCGCGCGATCGTCGGCACCCCGCAGCTGCACGACCGCGGCACCGTGGAGACCGACCAGGTCTCCGCCGAAGTCCGCCTCGCCTCGCCGCAGAACCAGGCGCTGACGTATCAGGTCGGCGGTTTCCTGTGGTATTCCAAGAACACGCAGGACTTCACCCGCAGCGACGTGACCTGCACCACTTCGACCTCGCCGATCGATGCGGCGACGGGCGCGCGGCCGTGCAACCTGGCCGACACCGTCAACACGCACTATGTCTCGGCGACCTCGCGCAGCGACGTCTCGTTCCGCAACTGGGCGCTGTTCGGTCAGGCGACTTACGCCTTCCTGCCGGAACTGCGCCTGACGCTGGGCGGCCGCTACACGCATGACAGCGTGAGCTTCACCCACGTGCGCGGCGCCGCGATCGATGCGGCCACCGGCCTGCCGATGGCGGCTTCGGGCCTGCTGCCTTATGGCGCGGGCGGCACTATCGCCAGCGGCGGCAACGGCACCGATACTTCGCGTGGGAACACCAGCGCCAACAACTTCTCCGGCAAGGCGGTGCTGCAGTACGACGTCATGGACGACGTGATGGTCTACGGCAGCTACACGCGTGGCTACAAGGGACCGGCGTTCAACGTCTTCTTCAACCACACCGCGCCCAACAACGCCGAACCGATCGATCCCGAGAAGTCGAACAGCTTCGAAGTCGGCTTCAAGAGCCAGTGGTTCGACCGCATCGTGCAGCTGAATGCGGCCGCGTTCCTGGTCGACTACAAGGGCTTCCAGGCGAACAACTTCGTGCTCATCAACGGCGCGACGACCACCAGCCTGACCAACGCCGGTTCGGTGCGCTCGAAGGGCTTCGAGGCCGACCTCACCGTCGCCCCGACCGAGGGCCTGACCTTCCGTGCCAATGCGGCCTATGCCGATGCCAAGGTGCGCAAGTTCAACCCCAACCCGCTGACCAACGCGCCCGACGCGCGTGACGGCACCCGCCTGCCGCTCGCGCCCAAGTTCAGCTACACCATCGGCGCGGACTACGACGTCCCCGTCGGCCCGGTGAAGCTGTACCTGTCGAGCGACTGGCACCATGTCTCGAAGCAGTTCTCGGACCTTGGCGAGAGCGGCGAGATCGACCCCTACGGCATCTGGAACGCCAGCATCGGCGTGTCGGACGCCGAGGACAAGTATCGCCTGACCTTCATGGTCCGCAACATCCTCGACGACAGCTACGTGCTGCTCAACACCACGAACGGCCAGCGCCTGATGATCCCGCGCGACGCGGATCGCTATGCGGGCCTGAACTTGCGGGCGAAGTTCAACTGAGGACGGGCGCAAACGTCCTTCGCTGAATGCTCGCACAAAGAACCCCCGGCGGATCTCCTCCCCGCCGGGGGTTTTTTATTCCTCCCCCCTCCCCGTGCCGGGGAGGGTGCGCGCGCGTCGTCCCTCCAACCCCGTCATCCCAGCGAAGGCTGGGACCGCTGGCCTGTTACGGCCAACTATCGTCAGGACGCTCTGCCGAGGGCTCGGCTTTGCGCGGCCAGCGG
>NZ_ALVC01000399.1:0-19678 GCF_000293195.2 Sphingomonas sp. LH128 | reverse complement strand
TCGAACTTGCCGTAGCCGAACAGGGCGGCGGCGATCGGCTCTCCGCAGACGATCAGCGCGACGGCGGCGGGCAGGGTGAGCAGCAGCGCCAGTTCGAGGCCGCGGTTCTGCGTCTCCATCGCCTCGGCTTCCTGCCCCGCGCCGAGCTGGCGCGAGATCGTCGGCAGCAGGACGGTGCCGAGCCCGATGCCGATGAGGCCGAGCGGCAGCTGGTTCAGCCGGTCCGCCATGTAGATGTAGGTCACCGAGCCGTGCGCCAGCAGATAGGCGGCGAGCGCGGTGGAGATGACGAGGTTGATCTGCACCGCTCCGGCTCCGGCGGCCGCAGGCAGGATCAGGTTGAGCAGCTGCTTCACGTCGACGTTCCACACCGGCATGCGCAGCCGCATCGACACCCCGTTGGCGCGGCAGGCGAGCACCAGCCAGAGCAGCTGGAGCGCGCCGGAAACGGAAACACCGATCGCCTGGTTGCGCGCGGTGATCAGCGGGTCGTCCGAATGGAAGCCGAGGAGCGCCACGATCAGCGTCAGGTTCAGCAGGATCGGCGCGGCGGCGTTGACCCAGAACTTGTTCAGCGAATTGAGGATGCCGCCCAGCAGCGAGACGAGGCTTATCAGCGCGAGATAGGGAATCGTCAGGCGGCTGAGCATGACCGCGAAGGCGAACTGGTCGTGCGTGACGTCGTTGAACCCGCCCGAAAGCAGCAGCGTCACCGGCCAGGCCAGCACTTCGAGCAGCACGGTCATGACGATCAGGACGGGCAGCAGCACCGACAACGCCTCTTCGGCGAAAGTGATGCCGGCCGGGAGGCCGGGGCCGTCCTTGTCCGTGACCTTCTGGTTGAACATCGGGATGAAGGCCGAGGCGAAGGCCCCTTCCGCGAAGAGAGCCCGGAACATGTTGGGCAGGCGAAACGCGATCAGGAAGGCGTCGGAAGCGAAGCCCGCGCCGACGAAGCGGGCGAACAGGCTGTCGCGGGCAAGCCCGAGCACCCGGCTGGCGAGCGTCAGTCCGCCGACGCTGGCGAGGGCTTTTGCGAGGTTCATGCCGCGCTTTCCAAAAGGCAGGCGCCGTGTCTCGCATCCTTCGACAAGCTCAGGATGAGCGGAGTGGAAAACGGGCGGGAAGTGACACCGTCTGGTTTCATCACCCCCGCCCGCTCATGCTGAGCTTGTCGAAGCACCGGCGCGACGCCCCGACCCTCAGCAACTATCTCAGGCGTTGCCGACCGGCTCGCCCATGCCGGTCTCGGCCTGCTGCTGCTGCGCCTGCAGTTGCTGCACGTAGAGGCCGTTGAAGTCGATCGGCTCGAGCATGAGCGGCGCGAAACCGGCGTCGCGCACGGCGTCCGACACGATGCGGCGGGCGTAAGGGAACAGGATGCGCGGCGCCTCGGCGAAGAGGAACGCGTGCGACTGGGCCTCTTCGAGGTTGCGCATGCCGATGAGCGCGCAGTAGCTCAGCTCGACCGCGAAGGCGACGCCCAGGCTGGTGCGCGACGAGCAGGTGATCTTCAGCTCGACTTCGTGGACTTCGCCCTCGATCGCGCGCGCGCCGATGTTGAACTGCACGTCGATCTGCGGCTGTTCCTGCCACGAGAACGCTTCGGGGGCGTTCGGATTCTCGACCGAGAGATCCTTGATGTACTGCGAAATGATGCCTGCGGCGGGGGCGGTGTCTTCGCCGTTGCCGAGGTCGAGGTCGGAAATGATGTTGCCTTCGTCGGCCATCTGATCTGTGTCCCGCAATGGAATCTGAAACGTTCAGCGGGGGCGGGTAAAACATTTTGCGGGCGCGGGGAACACCCGAGCGTCGGGAAAATTGTAGAGGTTGTGTCCCGAAGTTGCGCGCACATCGCTTCGAGGGGCTCGATCCGCCGGGAAAATGCCCCGAACGAGCCACTCACGCGTTGTTCATTTGTAATGCGTACCTATCTGGGGCTATGTTCGAGTGCTAAGCCGAAGGCACGTTCGAGTCTTCGGAACTGCGCCGGAGTGCGATGGGGCTTCAGGCCGGTCTTTGATCGGTTGCGGCCACGGTGCCACAGACGGGGCGCCACAGAAGGATGGAATTAGGGACGTGACACCGGAAATAGTGATCCTGGCCATGATCGCAGCCTTCCTTGGCTTGCGGCTGTACTCCGTGCTCGGCCGCCGCGCCGAGCATGAAGAGGAGCCCATCCAGGGACGCTTCGAAGGTCGCCAGGGCCAGAAGCCGGGCGCTCCGCGCGTTTCCGCGCCGCCGCGTCCCGATCAGCGCAGCGATGACCGCGCCCGCGCCGAACAGCCCCGCCAGCGTGCGATCCCGCTCGCGCCGCCTTCGGTCGAGCGTGGCCTTGCGGAGATTTCGCAGGCTGATCGCCGTTTCGACGCCGCCGCCTTCCTCGACGGCGCGCGCAGTGCTTATCGCATGATCCTCGAAGCCTTCTGGAAGGGCGACAAGGCCGAACTGCGCCAGCTTTGCGATGATGACGTCTATGCCGGTTTCGCCGCCGCCATCGACGCCCGTATCGAGGCCGGCGAGACGCTCGACAACCGCTTGATCCGCATCGAGGAAACCGGCTTCACCGCTGCCGGCGTGGAAAACGGCTATGCCCGCATCACCCTGCGCTTCCGTGCCGATATCGCCGCCGTCACTCGCAACGCCGAGGGTCAGGTGGTCGCCGGTTCGCTCGACGACGCGATCGAGACAATCGACGTCTGGACGTTCGGTCGCGCCGTGAACTCGCCTGATCCCGACTGGGTCCTCGAAGAGACCGACGAAGGTTGATCCGGGGTTGATCCCCCCTTCTTTGGACTGCTAGCCGACAAAGCCTGATCCGCCCCGTGCCACCCCCGGCGCGGGGCGTCTGCTTTGCGGGGAGGGTTTGTTTTGGCGCTGGAGACTATGGCACCTGCGGTGGTGTCCGGGCGGTCGATCCGGGACGCCTGGCGCGCTCTTCTGATCGGCGGTCTGCTGGCCACGCTCGCGGCTTGCGGCGGCGTAATCCCGAAGACCGGCGGCCCGCGCCCCACGCTTCCGCCGACCGGGCCGACGACCCTGCCTTCATCTCCCCAGAACGCGCTGGCTGCCGGTGTGCGCCGTGGTCCTGCGCTGTCGGCGCTGCGGATGGGCGCGGCCGATGCGGCAGGCGCTCTCGCCTCGTTCCGTGAAAGCTGCCCGAAGCTCATCGTCCGCAAGGACGGCAGTGGCCTGACCCGGCCCGAGGACTGGCGGCAGGCTTGCACCGCCGCCGTGAACTGGGGCGCGGGATCGCCCGCGCTGTTCTTCTCCAGTTTTTTCGAGGCCGCCCGCATCGGCGACGGCAGTTCCTACGCTACCGGCTACTACGAACCGGAGATCGCCGGCGGGCGCACGCCGCAGCCCGGTTATACGGTGCCGGTCTACGCCTTCCCGCCCGATCTCGTGCGTGCGAAGCCGGGGGATGCGCCGCCGCTCAGCAGCGGGCGCATGCCGCTTGGCCGCTATGCGCCGGACGGCACCTTCACCAGCTATTTCGACCGCGCACAGATCGATGCCGGGGCGCTGGCGGGCAAGGGGCTGGAGATTGCCTGGGCCGCCGATCCCGTCGAGTTCTTCTTCCTTCAGGTGCAAGGCTCCGGCCGCCTCGTCGCTCCGGACGGCACGGTGACGCGCATCGGCTATGCGGGCCAGAACGGCTTGCCCTATACCGGCATCGGCGGGGTCATGCGCGATCAGGGGCTGGTCGGCTCCGGGCCGGGTCAGTACTCCGGCTCCATGCAGGGCATCATGCAATATGTCCGCGAGCATCCGGTCGAGGGGCGCGCGCTGATGGAGCGCAATCGCTCGTGGGTTTTCTTTAAAGTGTTGAACGGTGATGGACCGCTCGGTGCCCTCAATGTGCCCGTGCGAGCGGGCAATTCTGTGGCCGTAGACCCCCGCTATGTGCCGTTGGGTGCTCCTGTGTACCTCGATATGGACCGCCGCGAGGCCAACGGCCTGTGGATCGCACAGGATACCGGCGGCGCGATCAAGGGTGCGAACCGTTTCGACACCTTCTGGGGCGCCGGGTCCCAGGCCCGCCTGACCGCAGGCGGCATGAGCGGCCGGGGCAATGCCCTGATCCTCTTGCCCAAGGGCGTCCTGACCCGCCTCGGCGCCCGATGAAACGGCCGGGGCGCAGGCTTACGGAAGAGGAGAAGGCGGTCTGGGCGCAAGTCGCCCGCACCGTCAAGCCGCTTGTCGCGCCTCGCAAGCTGGTCGAGCCCGAGGCGCCTGTGATGCCGGTCCCGGTTGCTCCGCCACCACCTGTGAAAAAGGTCAAGGGCCGGGTTCCGCCGCCGTCGCTGCCTAAAGCGGCCCCGCCCAAGCCGCGCGTCGATGTGCCGGTCAATCTCGACGGATCGTGGGAGAAGCGGATCTCCAAAGGCACGTTGCTGCCCGATTTCAGCCTCGACCTGCACGGTTCCAACCTCGATCAGGCCTACATGCGTTTGATGCACGGGCTGGTGCAGGCAAAGGCGATGGGCGCACGAGTAGTGCTCATCGTGACCGGTAAGGCGCGTCCTGTGGATGCCGCAGACCGGGGCAGCGCGCGCGGTGCGATCCGCGCGAAGATCGCCGACTGGCTTGCCGCGAGCGAGCACGCATCGGACATCGTCGCCATTCGCGGCGCCCATCGGCGTCATGGCGGGCAGGGTGCGATCTATCTCGTCCTGAAGAAGCGGCGCTAGGCAAAGCGCGGCCCCGAAGGGGAAATAAGCACCAATTTTCAGAAGGATGTGGAGGCCCGAGCCGGAATCGAACCGGCGTGCAAGGATTTGCAGTCCTCTGCGTCACCACTCCGCCATCGGGCCATCCGTGTGGAGGAATGCGCGCCTAGCAACCGATCGCTGGGAGTGCAACGGGATTCGCGCAAGTGGCCGGATTTTGTTTGTGCCTCATCGCTCTCGATACCCGTTTCGTGCGCTTCTTCCCTTGCCGAAAGCGCGGACGGAGCGCTGTAATAGCCGTTTCCTTGCATGAAGGGGTTTTGGCATGATTCTTGGAGCAGTGCTTGCAGGTGGGCTGTCGAGCCGCTTCGGCAGCGACAAGGCGCTGGCCGAAATCCAAGGGCGCACGCTGATTTCGCTGGCGGTCGATACGCTGTCGGGCTGGTGCGAACATGTTGTCGTCACCGGGCGCGAGACCGCACCCGCCCCGACGCTCCCCGACTGGCCGCGCGCTGGGATGGGGCCGCTTGGCGGGCTGGCGGCTGCCTTGCATCATGCCCTGGACGAGGGTTACGAGGCTGTGTTGAGTTGCGGCGTCGATGCAGGGCCGCTACCGGATGATTTGCCCTTGCTGTTGGGGCGAGCGCCGGCCTGCCTTGCCATGCAGCCGGTCATCGGCTTGTGGCCTGCGTCGGCCGCCCCGCAACTTGAAACCTTGCTGGAGAGCACGGAGCGTCATTCTATGCGCCGGTTCGCGGAAATGATCGGCGCGCGTCTCGTCGAGATCGATACGCCGATCGCCAATATCAATACGCCCGATGACCTCGCCCGGATCGCCGACAGCCCCTTGTCCTGATCGAGGTTCGTGTTTCAGGCGACAGCCTGTTGCGGATGGGAATATGGTCCGCCGTTCGGGACGAACGTCGTCCGCGCCTCGTCCTCGGCAGTTGATCTCAGGCAATAGCCGCCTGCCGAGGCTGTGGCGATGATGCCCGCCATGCCTACGAAGCCCAGCTTGCGGCGCAGGCGGGACATGTGAACGGCAATGCTGTTGGTTTCGGGTACAAAGCCCATCCGCCAGACGTCCTGAATCAGGTCCTGCTTGCTCACCGGCTCTCCGGGCGTGTCCGCCAAGCGCCAGATAAGTGCGAATTCGCGGGGGTTGAGGTTGAGGGACTTGCCCTGCCCATAAGCCTCGCGGGCCAGCAGATCGAGTTCCAGATCGCCGAGGCGACGGTGGCGGGGTAGCCAGCGTGTCAGTTCGGCCAACCTGCAGGCACGGGCCTCGAACTCGCTGGGATCGACAGTATCGGGCACGGCTTCGCCGAAGCCGGCTTGCAAAAGTTCAGCGCGCTCACTTGCGGATGCGGGGCCGATCACCAGCACGAAACGGCGTACGTCGTTGCGGACGGCCAGCAGCCTTTCCCATCCGGCAGGATCGAGATGACCTGCGTGCATGACCCCCATGCTGTCGCTGGAGGGCTCTCCACCAAAGTCGAGTGTCCAGCCGCAAACCCTGAGATCGAAGTCGATCGGGATTCTGTCAGACCCGAGCCATCGAAAATGATACGGCGATTCTCGCCGTGAAAGAAGGTTAGCCATCTGCCCCCCAAATAGCTCAGTATTCCAATGCGAGGGGCGAGATGGCGTAATTTTACCCTCTGTTACAACACGTATATTATTACAGGACTACGCGTGCGTTAACTTCGATATTCCGCAGAAATCCTGAATTTTTGCCGTTACAGGCGCTCAGGATGAAGGGGTATTAACCCCCATCGAGCTGAGGTAACGCTTCACGTTGCGCGCGGCTTGTCGAAGGCGTTGTTCGTTTTCCACCATGGCGATTCTGACGAAGCCTTCTCCGTCTTCACCGTAGCCGACGCCCGGAGCGACGGCGACTTCGGCGTGGGTCAGGAGCTGCTTCGAGAATTCCAGGCTGCCCATGTCCTTGAGGGCCGGTGGCAGGGGCGCCCAGGCGAACATCGAGGCCTTTGGTGCGGGAATGTCCCATCCGGCTCGGCCGAATGCCTCGACCATGACGTCGCGGCGCTTCTGGTAGAGGTCGCGGTTGCGCTGGACGATGTCCTGCGGGCCGTTCAGCGCGGCACAAGCAGCGGCCTGGATCGGCGTGAAGGCGCCGTAGTCGAGGTAGGACTTCACGCGGGTCAGCGCAGAGATCAGCTTCTGGTTGCCCACCGCAAAACCGATGCGCCAGCCTGCCATCGAGTAGGTCTTGCTCATCGAGGTGAATTCCACCGCGACGTCCTTGGCGCCCGGCACCTCGAGGATCGAGCGGGTCGGGTTGCCGTCGTAATAGAGTTCCGAATAGGCAAGGTCGGACAGAATCCAGACCTTGTTCTCCTTGGCCCAGGCGACGAGGCGCTCGTAGAACGCGAGGTCCACGGTTTCGGCTGTCGGGTTCGACGGGTAGTTGACGATCAGGATCGAGGGCCGCGGTACCGTGAAGGCCATCGCGCGGTCGAGCGAGCGCCAGTAGTTCTCGTCAGGCGTGGTCGGAACCGAGCGGATCGTGGCGCCGGCGATGATGAAGCCGAACGTATGGATCGGGTAGCTCGGGTTGGGCGCCAGCACCACGTCGCCGGGCGTCGTGATCGCGGTTGCCAGGCTGGCCAGGCCTTCCTTCGAGCCCATGGTCACCACGACCTCGCGCTCGGGGTCCAGTTCCACGTTGAAACGGTTGGCGTAGTAGTTCGCCTGGGCGCGGCGCAGGCCGGGGATGCCCTTGGACTGCGAATAGCCGTGAGCGTCGGGCTTCTGCGCCACCTCGCACAGCTTGTCGAGCACGTGCTGGGGCGGGGGCAGGTCGGGGTTGCCCATGCCGAGGTCGATGATGTCCTTACCGGCCTGGCGGGCTGCGTGCCTCATCGCGTTCACTTCGGCGATGACATAGGGCGGCAGTCGCTTGATGCGGTAGAACTCGTCTTCCATGACCTCTGGTATCCAGTAGCGTTGGCGGCAGGATCGCCGCCTGGCCCCTGTAAGGGATTCGGGCTGCCGCGCAAATGGGGACTGGCGAAAGATAATTGCAGGAAATGTCACGCTGAAGCGAGCGAAGGGGGCTCGACAGGAGTCCGCAGGGTTGCCAACCTGCGTGCGAATCCCAAGGAGAGCGATTGCCGATGGCTACCGACGCCGACCTCATCAGCGACGTCATGAAGTCCCAGGTTCAGAGCCTGACGACGTTGTTTGGCCAGATGGTCCCGGCGGAGGGCACTCCTGAAGCCGAAGCGACGGTGCAATGGGCCGAGGTGGCCGGCCGGCTGCATTCGATATGGACTGAGTTTCAGGTCGAGCAGCTGAACAAGGCATCGGCAGACAAGCCTCCGCACTACGCCGACCCCATGAAATGGATCGCCACGGTTGAGGGCGTCTTTCGCCAGCTTCCGCTCGCCAATCCCGAGATGCAGCAGAAGCTGTGGAACGAGGGGCTGGCGTTGGTGAATGCCGTGTTCGGGCAATATGGCATCGGACCGCGCGGCGAGGAAATCCGGGAACAGCCGGAGCTGCCGCGCCGCGACCATCGTTTCTCCGATCCGGAGTGGCGCCGCCAGCCGTTCTTCGCGATGCTGCACCAGCTTTATCTGCTCATGAGCGAGCAGGTCACCGGCCTCGCGGAATCGATCGAGGGGCTGGAGCCTGCGCGCAAGGCGCAATTGCTGTTCGCCACCCGGACCGTAGTGGATGCCCTGAGCCCCGCCAACTTTCCCCTGACAAACCCGGTCGCTCTCGCGAAAGCGTCGGAGACGCGCGGCGAAAGCCTGGTGCGCGGGTTCGAGAACCTGCTCGACGACATGCGTAAGGGGCAACTGACGCATACCCGGCCCGGCGCCTTCGTGCTGGGCGAGAACATCGCTGTGACCCCTGGCAAGGTGGTCTTCGAAACCCCGCTCTACCAGCTCATCCAGTACACTCCGACCACCGACAAGGTCCTGAAGACTCCCTTGGTGATCTTCCCACCATGGATAAACCGCTTCTACATCCTCGACCTTAATGCGCGGAAGAGTTTCGTGCGCTGGGCAGTCGAGCAGGGCGTGACAGTGTTCATGGTCTCCTGGAAGTCGGCCGACGCCTCGATGGCCGATCTTCTGTGGGATGATTATATCGCAGCGCAGATCGAGGCCGTGGACTTTGCGCGCAACCGTCTTGGTGTGCCTTCGGCGCACACGATCGGCTATTGCGTCGCCGGCACGACGCTGGCGGCCACGCTCGCCGTGCTGGCTCGCAAGGGCGAGGCGGACAAGATCGCCAGCGCGACCTTCTTTACCGCGCAGGTCGATTTCGAGGATGCGGGCGACCTCAAGAACTTCATCGACGACCAGCAGATCGAGACCGTCGGCCGTCTGTCTCCCGAAGGCTACCTCGACGGGCGCTATCTTGCCGCGACGTTCAATATCCTGCGCGGTAACGACCTCATCTGGAATTACGTCGAGCGTAATTACCTCAAGGGAGAGGACTACCCGGCGTTCGATCTGTTGCACTGGAACGGCGATGTCACCAACCTTCCGGCGCTCTGGCATCGCAACTACTTGCGCGACCTCTATCGTGACAACCGGCTGGCGGTGGCGGATTCGCTATCGGCCTGCGGCGTGCCGATCGACCTCCATCGCATTGCCACGCCCTGCTACATCCAGGCCGGGCGAGAGGATCATATCGCCCCGCCGACGAGCGTATGGAAGCTGACGCGCTATCTGGCCGGGAACTGGGCGTTCCTTCTTGCGGGTTCCGGTCACATCGCGGGGGTCGTCAATCCGCCCTCGACGGGCAAGTACCAATACTGGACCAACGATGGGTCACCAGAATCGCTGGCCGATTTCGTCGAGGGCGCGACCGAGCATCCCGGGTCATGGTGGCCGCATTGGGCCGAGTGGCTGCGCAATCTCGATCCGGCGGAAGTTCCGGCACGGGGCAGGCGCAAGCCTGGCGGGCGCGGTGACAAAATCGTCGAGGACGCTCCGGGGCGCTACGTCTCCGCACGCTAAACAAGGTCCATTCCGGCTGTTTAATCACGTGACCTGCGAGTGCGGGCGTGCTGACACACGGCTGTAATCTGCGACAGACACTCTGCGTGGACCTGAAAAGCAAGGCGAATTTGTGCGGTGCAGCATAAATTGTGCATCGCAGCATAGAAGTGTTGACTTCGCGTCTGCAAAAACCTATTTTGCAACGCAGCAAAGGTTGATGCGACTCGTGTTTCGCATGAATTGCCCGGGGTGACGCCCGGCTCCTACTCGAAGTTTTCAAATAAGGCTGGATGCACAGATGGCCGACAATGAAGACCCGAAGAGCAATATCGCTCCGGTAACGACACCCAAGCCCGTGGAAGCCAAGCCGGCTGCCCAGGTCAAGGCGCCGGAAGCTGCGGTGCCGGAAAAGCCGAAGGCGGAAGTTTCAAAGCCTGCAGTAGCCGCTGTCGTGCCGAAGGTGGCAAAGCCTGAGGTGCCTGCACCGGTAAAGGTGGAAGCGCCCGCGAAAGTTGAGGTCCCCAAGCCGGTTGCGGCAAAGGTGGCTTCGGCTCCCGCTAAGGTGCCGGTCGCCGAAGCGGCTCCGATCAAGGCTCCCGCTTCAAAGGCTCCGGCAGCGAAGGTTGCAGCGCCGAAGCCCAAGATTAAGACCGCCCCGGTCGCACTCGCGAAGCCGAAGCCGGTCTTACCAGTTGTTCCGGCAAAAGTCGCTACGGCCAAGCCGGCCATCAAGGTTGCCAAGGACGTGAAGGAAACGGTTGCTGCCGTTCCGGTTCCGAAGGCGGCCACTCCAACGGCGGCACCAAAGACCGCACCGAAGCCCGTTTCGGGCAAGCCCGTCTTCGCAGGACTGTTCTCCAATTTCATGCTCGAGGAAACGACAATGGACATGAGCGCTAACTTCACCGGATTCCAGGACGCCATCACCGAAGCTCAGGCCAAGGCCAAGGCTGCTTTCGAGAAGAGCACCAGCGTGCTGGGCGAAGTCAGCGACTTCGCCAAGGGCAACGTCGAGGCCGCCGTCGAATCGGGCAAGATCTACGCCGAGGGCGTGCAGGCCATGGGTTCGGAACTCGTCTCGGAGAGCCGCGCCGCGTTCGAGAAGATGTCGGGTGACATCAAGGAACTCGCTGCCGCAAAGTCGCCGACCGACTTCTTCAAGCTGCAGAGCGATCTCGTTCGCAAGAACTTCGACACGGCTGTTGCCTACAGCTCGAAGAACAGCGAAGCGATGCTCAAGCTGATGAGCGACACGTTCGCACCGATCTCGGGCCGCGTGAGCATCGCCGTCGAGAAGGCGCGCTCGGCTGCTCCGTTCTGATCTAAGGCAGGTTCGACCGGTCGGATGACGCAGTTATCCGGCCGATTGAGCCGCTGAACCGAGAATATAGGCCGGGGCATCTTGTTATCGGACGCCTCGGTACGATATTCTGGGCACCATGATTCCCCCGATCGCTGATTCTGACCTGTCGCCCTTTCCGTTCGCGCCGCTTCCGGTTGTGATGGCGGACGATGGCGACACCGATCACGGTACTGGCGACGACCATCAGGTCGGCATAGCCACCAAGACCCGTGCTAAGCCGAAGAAGCCGAGCCAGTTCAAGATACTGATGCTCAATGACGACTACACCCCGATGGAATTCGTGGTGCTGGTCCTCAAGCGCTTCTTCCATATGGACCTCGAGCAGGCCACGCGCGTCATGCTGCATGTCCATCAGAAGGGCGTAGGCGTCTGTGGCATCTTCCCATACGAGATTGCCGAGACGAAGGTAAACCAGGTGATGGATTTTGCCCGTCAGAACCAGCACCCACTACAATGCACGCTGGAAAAGGCCTGAGCGCATTCTTTCTCCAGCCGGAAACCTTGCCGCTCCAGCGACGTTCAACGGCTCACCCGACACTTTCAGGAAGATGTCGGATCGCCAGCGACAAATCGCTTTGCCCTCCTGGCGTGAGCCGTTAAGGGCGGGGGAGAACGGTTGAGTGACGACGCCTAAGTGAAGTTCATCAGCGCCCTAGACCGCTACATCCTGCGCCTCGTGCTAATGCCGATGCTGGGCATATTCCTGCTCGCCGCATCGCTGCTCGTGCTCGACAAGATGCTCCGGCTTTTCGACTTCGTCGCGACCGAAGGCGGGCCGATCGGCGTCGTCTTCAAGATGCTGGCGAACATGCTGCCCGAATACGCCAGCCTTGCGATCCCGCTTGGGCTGATGCTCGGCATCCTGCTTGCCTTCCGCAAGCTGGCGACCAGCAGCGAACTCGATGTCATGCGCGCGGTGGGGCTCAGCTATACCCGCATGCTGCGCGTGCCCTACATGATCACGATCGCGCTGGTGATCGCCAATTTCGCGATCGTCGGCTATCTTCAGCCGCTGTCCCGCTATTACTACGAAGAGCTGAATTACGAGCTCAAGTCCGGCGCGCTCGGGGCCTCGATCAAGGTTGGCGAGTTTACCGCCCTCAAAGACCGCATCGCCCTGCGCATCGACGAAAGCCGTGACGATGGGCGCAAGCTCATGGGCATCTTCGCGCGCCTTTCGAACGACAAGGGCCAGGTGCTCTCGATCTCCGCGCGGGAGGGGCGTTTTCTTGCGCTCAAGGACAATCCCGACACGATCATCTTCCGACTCGAGCAGGGCCAGATCATTCAGGACGAGCCCGGGCAGCCGTCGCGCGTCCTGACCTTCACGCGCCACGACCTGCCGATCGAGCTTCCCGCAATCGAGAAGTTCCGCCAGCGCGGCGGGCAGGAGCGTGAATACCTTCTGCCCGAACTTCTGAAGCTCGGCTGGGACAAGAATGCGCCAAGCGACGAGCGCGTATCCAGTCAGGCGAATTTCAACTACCGCATGGTCGAAGTCGTGATGATGCTGCTGTTGCCGCTGCTTGGCGTTGCGTTGGCGATCCCGCCCAAGCGCTCCACGTCGGCGCTGGGTCTGTTCGTGTCGATCGTGATGGTCGTGGCCTACCACAAGGTCAATCAGTACGCGAACGACGTCGCCTCGCTGGGCAAGATGAACCCCATCATCGGGCTGTGGGGGCCGTTCTTCGGCTTTGCGGCGATCATCGTCTGGATGTACTGGCGTGTGGCCTACATACCGGGCGGTCAGGCGATCGGCTGGCTCGAGACCGCGTCCGACAAGGTGGTCAAGCGCCTGAAGTCGCTGCTGCGTCGTAACCGGCGCGGGCCTATCCTGCCGACGCCAGCGGACCAGAGCTGATCCATGAACCTCGAATTCTTCCCGTCGCGCACCCTGACACTCTATCTTGCACGGCTGTTCCTGACGCGCATCGTCGCCGTGCTTATCATGCTGGTGCTGGTGCTGCAGGTTCTCGATCTGTTGGGCGAGAGCGGCGATATCCTAGCCTACAAGGGCAACGGGCAGATGCAGTTGCTCTATTATGTCTCTCTGCGCGTGCCGCAACTGGTGGCGCGGTTCCTCCCCTATTCGGTGCTGCTCGCCACGATCATCACGCTGGCGACCCTGAACCAGAACAGCGAGGTCATCTCGATGAAGGCGGCGGGGCTGTCGGCGCATCAGGTGCTGGCGCCGCTGATTCTGACCGCGCTGGTGATCTCCGGCTTCAGCTTCGCTTTCAACGAGCGTGTCGTCACCCGCGCGGCGCGGACGCTCGATTCCTGGCAGGCGGTGGACTACGGGCCGATCCCGAAGAACGCGAGCCCCAAGGCGAACCTCTATCTTGCCGAAGGCAGCGACCTGCTGCTGGCGCAGTCGCTCTCCGGCGAGGGCAATGCCATGATGCTGCACGGCGTCACCTACTATCGCCGCGACGCTAACGACATGATCGTCGAGATGATGCGCGCCGGCACTGCGACTTACGCGAATCCCGGCTGGAAGCTCGACAAGCCGACGAAGTTCCAGGTTTCCGATACGACGACGACAAAGCTGGTCGCGGCCACCGTTGCGCCGGGCATCACGCCGGCCAAGATCTTCATCTCCAAGGTCGATGCCGATGCGGAGGATATCTTCACGCTTACCGGCTCGATCCAGGCTGTGCGCGAGGCTGGGCAGCGGACCAGCGAGCTTGATGCCGCGTGGTGGCACAAGCTGTCGGGGCCGCTGTCCTCGGCGCTGATGCCGCTGCTCGGGGCGGTCGCGGCGTTCGGTCTTGCCCGCTCCGGCGCACTGCTGATTCGCGCGGTGACCGGCATGGCGCTGGGATTTGCCTACTTCGTGTTCGACAACGCGGCATTGGCGATGGGCAATTTCGGCGGCTATCCGCCGCTGATTGCGGCCTGGGCGCCTTTCCTGCTGTTCGCGCTCATCGGCGAGACTGTGTTGATCCGTACCGAGGAGTAAAGGGTTACCTGACCTTCATCGTGCTGCGCGCCAACCTTCCGAGCAGCGGGGCAAGGCCGGGATAGCTGGCCTTGCCGTAAGTCGAACCCTCTTCCAGATGAGCGGTCAGGCGGCGGTGCGCCTCTGCCAGCGAGTGGTAGGGCATCGAAGGCAGCAGATGGTGCAGCGCATGATAGCGCAGACCCACCGGAGCCCACATCGCCGCGACGAAGCCGGGCGGCGGCACGTTCACCGAATCGAGATACTGCGCGGTGACGGTCATCGCTTCGCCGTCGTTCTCCCAAAGGTGGGCGACAAGGGTGCGGACCTGGTTGAGCAGTGCGGTGAACGAGACGACGCACAGCGCGATCAGAAGCGGCCTCCAGCCCCAGGCAAAGCTCGCGGCGACGAGGCCGATCGCCCAGACCGAGCAGGTGAGTTCCTGCCAGAACACCATGCGGGCGAAGTCGCCCTCCGGCTTGCGGCGCTTGTACTGCGGGTTGATGGCGAGCGCCGAGACACGTTCCCACACCAGCGTACGTAGCGGCGGCACGATTGCGCCCAGCGGCACGAGCACCGCCGAGCGGATCAGCAGCGCGGGCGGCAGCAGTATCGCGGTGAGCGCGAAGACCGGCAGGCTCCACGGCTTCATCAGCGCCAGCGGCAGGTATTCCGGGTCCTCGACCGTGCCGTAGCGGGTGCGGGCGTGGTGCTGGGTATGCACGCCCTCGTACATGAACGAGGGGATCAGCATTGGCACGCCGACCAGCAGGTTCCAGCCGAAGCGGAAGCCGGGCAGGGCGTCCTTGTGGATGTGCGTCAGTTCATGGATGAACAGCAGCGCGCGGTAGAGCGCCAGCGATGCGACCACGCCCAGCAGCACCGCGACCACCGGATTGCCTGCCAGAATCGCCCCCGCCAACGCCGCATAGCCGAGCGCGGCGCTGCCCAGCATGTCCGGCCAGTAGATGCCGGGGCGGGCCGCCGCGATGTCGCGCGTCAGTTCGACGGCGGCGCGCAGCATGGCCTTGTCGTCGGGCATCTGCGAGTGCCACGTCGATCCCTGCGCGGAATTACGCGCATCGGCGGGGGGCAGGTCGATCGCATTCTGGGCATTCATCGTGCAAGATTTCCAAAGTGTTTCCGGGCATAAGGCCGCCCGGTCCGCGCTCCACCGCAATTCGCCGTGCGGTCCGACTTGACAACCTGCCGCCATCGGCAGCACGTCGCGCTCATATTCCGTTACGCCAGAACAAAGGCAGCATCGTGGCCGAACTAGTCATCACTCCGATCTCCAGCAAGGCCGACATCGCCGCTTTTGTCGATCTCGCTTATCGACTCAATGCGTCAGATCAAAACTGGGTGCCGAATCTGCGCTCGGAGGAAATCTCTAAGTTCACAGCGGGCAAGAACCCGTTCTTCGAGCATGCCCGCGTCCAGCTTTTCCTGGCGAAGCGGGACGGCCAGATCGTCGGCCGCATATCGGCGCATATCGATGAACAGGCGCTGAAACAGCCGCTTGAGCAGGGGATGGGGCCGGGCACCGGCAACTGGGGCGCGATCGAGGCGGAGGACGCCGAAGTCGCCCACGCGCTCATCGCCCAGGCCGAGCAGTGGCTGCGCGAGCAGGGTATGATCCGTGTGCTGGCGCCCATGAACCTGTCGGTCTGGGAAGAGCCCGGCATCCAGACGGTGGGCCACGATCATGCGCCGATGGTCATGATGGCGCACCACAACGCCGCTTATCAGGGCTGGATCGAGAGCCAGGGCTACACCGCCGTCAAGACGCTGAAGACCTACGAACTCGACGTCACCAAGCAGTTCCCGCCGCTGATCCAGCGCATCGTCTCGTCCGGCGAGAAGAACGCCAAGATCAACGTGCGCGGCGTAGAGCTGAAGCATTTCGACCGCGAAGCCGCGATCATCTGCGAGATCCTGAACGATGCCTGGTCGGACAACTGGGGCTTTGTGCCCTTCACCGACAAGGAAATCGAGTATACCGGAAAGGCGCTGAAGCCGCTGGTGCATCCCGAACTGATCATGATCGCCGAGTACGAGGGCGAGCCGGTGGCGTTCATGATGACGCTGCCGGACCTCAACGGTATCCAGATGAAGGTCAACAAGCGCACCGGCAAGCCGTCCATCCTCGGCTTGCTCAAGCTGCTCCTTTGGTTGCGTAAGCCCCGGCCCGCCGACATGCGCGTGCCGCTGATGGGCGTGCGCAAGAAGCTGCAGTCCTCGCGGCTCGCCAGCCAGTTGGCCTTCATGATGATCGAGTACATCCGCCGCGCCGCCGTCGCCAAATTCGGGGCCAAGCGCGGTGAGATCGGCTGGGTTCTCGAGGACAACCAGGGCATGGTCGCTATCGCCGACGCCATCGACAGCACCGTCAACCGCGAATACGTGATCTACGACAAGGCGCTCTGAGCGCCGGAGGTTTACACGGTTTACACGGTCCAGGGGGATCTGCCAGGCCGCTGCTTGCGAGGGTGAGTGGCGGATTTCCGGGGTTTTCTGGCCGAGGCGCCTGTCACAAGGTGACACCTTTCCATGGGAGAGTGTCACCTTGGGGCGCCATGTGTCACTTTGCGCGCGGAAAGTGTCACCTTGTGCGTGAAAAGTGTAACCTTGCGCGATGAACCGGCTGGACATCGTGCACGGAGAAGGCGGGGCAGGGGGCGCATCGGGCGAGAATACCGCCGTGCTGACGCTGTAGGAAAACGGTTTCGAGCTTCACCTTGAATCGTCATTGCGAGCGCAGCGAAGCAATCCAGGGCCGCGCAAACCGCACTGGATTGCTTCGCTGCGCTTGTAATGACGAAGGGAGGGGCGATCCATTGTCTATACTGCTCAGAGCTGCGGATTCGATCGCTTACCGCCCGGCCTGTTCGAACACCGCCAGTTGCGCGGCGAAAGCCCGCTGGAAGGCGGGGCGGGCCTCGCCGCGTGCGACGTAGGCGCGGATCGTTGGGAAGTCCTCCAGCAGCCCCGAGCTTGCGAGGCGGCGCAGTACAGAGATCGTCATCAGGTCGCCCGCGCTGAAGGCGCCGTCCAGCCATTCCGTATCGCCCAGCCGCGCGGCGAAGTCGCCCAGGCGGGTGCGCACACGGGCGTCGAGCATGGTCAGGCGCTCCTCGTGCCAGGGCTTGTCGCTCTCGAACAGGGCGGCCATCGAGCGTTCGACGATCGGCGGCTCCAGCGTGGAGAGCGCGGCGAACATCCATGTGACCGCGCGGGTGTGAGCTTCCGGGTTCTCCGGCAGCAGCCCGGTATGGCTCTGCGCGAGGTGCAGCACGATGGCGCCCGATTCGAACAGCACGAGGCCGCCTTCCTCATACGTCGGGATCTGGCCGAAAGGGTTGCGGGCGCGGTGTGCGGCCTCCTTCATCGCCGTGAACGAGACGAGGCGTACGGTGTAAGGCTGTGCCACTTCCTCCAGCGCCCAGCGAACCGGCATGTCCCGCGCAAGGCCGCGGCCGCGGTCGGGCGAGGTTTCGAAGACGGTGAGGGTGGGCAGCATCGCGGGTGGCTCCGGTTTGGGAGCGATGATGCGCCTGATGGGGATTGGGGCGCAAGGGGGGCATCCTCCCCGTCGCGAAGCGATGGGGAGGGGGACCGCTCGCGGAGCGAGTGGTGGAGGGGGTAGAAACCCTCCGTCAGCCCTGCGGGCTGCCACCTCCCCATTGCTTCGCAACAGGGAGGATTTTGCCTAAGGCTGCGTCGGCGTCGCGGAAGGTGCCGGAGGCGGCGGGGCTTCGATCACCGTCGCGGGCTCGTCGCCCTCGACCACATCATCCGCCACTTCCGATGGCGGAACCGCAGGGCCGCCCGCGCGCGGAAGGCCGAGCCCGGCGTTCGGGTCGACAAGCGAGGCCTGCGACTTCACCGTATCGTAAGGCAGCATGTCATCGCTGACCGAGCGCGGCAGCAATTCGCCGCCCGCCGCCGCCTTGGGCTGGTCGTCCGCCTTCTTGCTGCAGCCGCCGAGCGCCAGCGCCGTCAGGGCAACGGGCAGGATCAGGTGCGCGGACTTCATTTACGCGGTCTCCGGTGCGGAAGGCGGGCAGGGGCTTTCCAGTGAGGCGAGGAAAGCCGGGGCGCGTGCGATCAGCGCGGCGTCGAAGGCGGCGAGGTTCACGTCCTTGCCGAGTCGCTTGAGGCTGGTGACGCCGAATTCCTCGATGCCGCAAGGCACGATGCCGGTGAAATGCGAAAGGTCGGGCGCGACGTTCACCGAGAAGCCGTGCATCGTCACCCACTTGCGGATGCGAACGCCGATCGCGCCGATCTTCGCCTCGCGCCCATCGACGTCGGTGGTCCAGATGCCGATGCGACCTTCGGAGCGGAAGGTCTCGACGCCGAAATCGCGCAAGGTCTCGATAACCCAGCCTTCGAGGCCGTGGACGAAGCCGCGCGCGTCGCGGGCGCGCTTCTTGAGGTCGAGCAGCACATAGCCGATGCGCTGGCCGGGGCCGTGGTAGGTATAGCGCCCGCCGCGTCCGGCCTCGACCACCTCGAAGCGAGGGTCGAGCAGTTCGGCGACGGCGGCGCTGGTGCCGGCGGTGTAGACCGGCGGATGCTCCAACAGCCAGACCAGTTCGCGCGCCTCTCCGGCGGCGATGGCTGCGTTGCGGGCGGTCATCTCCTCCAGCGCCTCGCGGTAGGGCACCGGATCGGCGGAGATGCGCAGTTCGATATCACCGGGTAGCGAAGTCATGCCGCGTTGCGTGGCGTCATTCCATGCGGTTATCAAGTGCAAACGCGCCAACCGGCGTCTATGGCGAGATCATGGAACCCTTGATGAAGTTCGACAGCAGCCGGGCCTGGAGCCAGGCGTCCCAGGCCGTTTCCGCCAACCGCGAGGTCGTGCTGGCGCTGGCCGGGGTGTTCTTTCTCCTGCCGCAGTTGATGTTCTCGATCTTTTTCCCGCCGCCGGAGACCGGCGCGGGAATGAACGAGACGCAGATGATGACCATGCTGCGCACCTACTATCTCTCGGTCGCGCCGGTGCTGATCCCGATGGCGCTGTTCCAGGCGCTGGGCTCGCTTTCGCTCCTGTGCCTGCTCGACAGCGATCGGCGACCGACCGTGGGCGGTGCGATCCGCGACGGGCTGAAGGGCGTGGTGCCTTATCTGCTCGCGCAGATCCTCACCGGCATGGCGCTGGCGCTGATCGCGCTCGTGGTTGCGGGGCTGCTGGGCGTCGTCGGAGGCGTCGTCGGCGGGGTGATCGGGCTGGCCATCGTGCTGCTCTTCGCCATCGTCATGGGCGTGCGCCTGTCGGTGGCGGCGCCGGTGATCGCGGTGGAGAACGTGTTCAACCCGGTCGCGGCACTGGTGCGCTCGTGGAAGCTGACCAAGGGCAATACCGCGCGGCTGCTGGGCTTCTACGCGCTGCTCGCGGCGGCCATGATCGTGCTGCTGATCTTCGGCAACGTTCTGACAATACCGATCACGCTGCTCGCTCCGGCCGAAGTCGCACGCTTCGTCGCGGCGGCGGTGGAGGCGGTGCTGGCGACGGTAATGGCGGTGTATTTCGTGGCGGTGATCGCGCAGGTGCATCGCCAGCTGGCGGGGCCTTCGGCGGAAGCGCAGGCGGACCTCTTCGGGTAACGCCTTATCCTCCCTGTCGCGCAGCGATGGGGAGGTGGCAGCCCGTCAGGGCTGACGGAGGGGGCTTCTCCCCTCCACCACCGACTGCGTCGGCGGGGGCCCCCCC
>NZ_ALVC01000398.1:0-9052 GCF_000293195.2 Sphingomonas sp. LH128 | reverse complement strand
GGGATCGAGCGCGCGGAAGTCCTGCAACTTCGCGGCGGCTGACAGTTCGGTGACCTCGCCCTTGGGCGCCTCGACCGCGAGCCAGTGCAGGAAGCGCGTCACGGCGGCGGCGTCGCGACCTTGCGCGGCGCGGTGGCCCGCCTGCTCGACAGGGTTCTTGACGGCCTTGGGCAGCACGGTGGGATCGCGTTCCTCCACCAGCGTGGCACCGACGCCGCGAAGTTCCTCGAAGATGGCGCTGACGGCGCGCTCGGGGTCGACGGCGACCCGCTTGCCCGCCAGTTCGCGCAGGCCCTGGGTGAAGGCGGCGCGCTCGCGCACGGTCACCGCGTTGCCAAGGTGGCGGCGGACCTCGTCGGTCACTTTCTCCCCGGCGATGAACAGGTCGGCGGTGCCGTCCTGCCGCGCGATGACGTAGGACAGCGCGACGGGAGTGCGGTCCACGTCAGCGCCGCGGATGTTGAGCAGCCAGGCGATCGAATCGAGTGCGGTGATCACCGTCGCGTCGAGGTTCCGGGTCGCGAGCCATTCGGAAACGGCGGCGCGCTTGGCCTCGCTCGCCTCGCCGGTGAACGTGTCCGGGTGGACCACGGCGGGAGCGGCCGAAGGGGCGGGCTGGTCTTGCCACACGGCATCGATCGGGTTGCCCTCGACCGCGATCAGCGCGCCGCCCTTGGCCGCGAGCGTGGCTTCCACCGCCTGCGCCCACTTCGAGCCGTGAAGCCATGCGTCGTAGCCGATCCGCGCGCCCTTGGGCGCATGCTCGGCGAGCCATGCAGGAACGCTGGTCGCAGGCACGCTTTCGTAGGCATAGAGCCTGCCATCGACCTGATCGCGCACCTGCAGGGTATAGCGTCCGTCCACGAACATGGCAGCGGCAGGCGAGCGGCCTGCGTCGGTCAGCACAACGGCGGTTCCGGCCGAGCCGCCGAAGCCGGTCAGCCATTCGAGCCGCTGGGCATACGCGCCGACGTACTCGCTCATGTGCTCGTCGGAGATAGGGATCACGAAGCCATCGAGGCCGCGCGCCTTCAGTTCCTTGCGGAGCGCATCGAGGCGGGCTTCGTGGGTATTCATCAGCATGTCATGGGTTCCGGCTTGCGGGGGGTATTGAGCAATCATAGATGGTGCGCATGGCAGATTCCACCCCGACCCTCATCGGTCCCCCGCAGGCGGCGAAGAAGCCGCATTCCTTCACCCATCACGGCGTCACCGTCAGCGACGACTACGCCTGGCTGCGCGATCCCGGCTATCCCGAGGTGAAGGACAAGGAGGTCCTCGACCATCTCGAGGCGGAGAACCGCTGGTTCGAATCGAAGATGGACCAGCACAAGGGCCGCATCGACGCGCTGTTCAAGGAAATGCGCGGCCGCATCAAGGAAGCCGATTCGTCGGTCCCGCAGAAGGATGGCGACTGGCTCTACTGGATCGAGTTCGAGGAAGGCGCCGAATACAAGAAATGGTGGCGCAAACCCGTCGCGGGCGGCGAGCCCGAACTGATGCTCGACGAAGTGGCGCTCGCCGAGGGCAAGGACTACTTCCGCCTCGGCGCGATCTCGACGACGACGGACGGGCGGCTGCTCGCTTACGCGTATGACGACAACGGCTCGGAACGCTTCACCGCGCGGATCAAGGACCTGACCACCGGCGAACTGCTGCCGGACGAGATCCCCGGCACGCTGTCCTCGCTGGTCTGGGTGGCGAAGGACAAGGGCCTCGTCTACTCGCTGGCGAACGAGCAATGGCGTACCGACAATGCCCGCCTGCACTGGCTGGGCCAGCCGGTGGAAGACGACGTCGAACTGTTTCACGAGGATGACGAGGGTTTCCGCGTCGGCTCCTCGCTCTCCTCGAACGAGAAGTGGCTGCTGATCGGCACCAGCGACCATGAGACCAGCGAATGCCGCATGGTCCTCGCCGACGATCCGCTCGGCGAGCAAATCCTGGTGAAGCCGCGCGCCAAGGGCGTGGAGTATGATGTCGATGAGCGCGGCGACGTGCTCTACATCCACACCAACGACACGCACGAGAACTTCCGCCTCGCCACCGCGCCGCTGGCGAACCCCGGCGAGTGGACGACGCTGATCGAGGGCACGGACGAGTTTTACCTGACGGGCTTCGATCTGTTCCGCGATTTCTACGTGATCGAGGGGCGCCGCGCCGGTCTCGACCAGATCGAGCTGCGCTACTACGACGATCCGGCGCGGATCGAGCCGATCGCCTTCCCCGAGGCGAGCTACTCGGCGGGGCTCTCCAACAACCCCGAATGGCACATGGAGAAGCTGCGGCTGACGTACGAGTCGATGGTCGCGCCGTCCTCGGTGATGGATTACGACGTCGCGGCGCGCACGCTGGAGACGCTCAAGGTCCAGGAAATTCCTTCGGGCTACGACGCTTCGCTCTATGCCACCGAGCGGCTGGAGATACCTGCGCGCGACGGCACCGCGATCCCCGTTTCCATCGTCTATCGCAAGGACCGGACGGGAGCCGGGCCGCTGCACCTCTATGGCTACGGCGCTTACGGTATCGCCATCGATCCTGGCTTCTCGACCTCGCGCCTCAGCCTGGTCGATCGCGGGTTCGCTTACGCCATCGCGCATATCCGCGGCGGCGACGACCTTGGCCGCGCGTGGTACAAGGCGGGCAAGCTGGAGCGGCGCGAGAATACCTTCAACGACTTCGTGGACGTGGCAAAGGGCCTGATCGAGCGCGGCTTCACCGAGGCGGGCCGGATCAGCATCTCCGGCGGCTCGGCGGGCGGCGAACTGATGGGCGCGGTCATCAACTCCGACCCCGAGCTGTTCGGCGCGGTGGTGGCGCACGTGCCCTTCGTGGATGTGCTGAGCACCATGCTCGACGACACCCTGCCGCTGACGCCGGGCGAGTGGCCTGAATGGGGCAACCCGATCGAGGACAAGGCCGCCTTCGATCTGATCCTGAGCTACAGCCCCTACGATCAGGTCAAGCGCCAGGCCTACCCGCCGCTGATGGTGACGGCTGGCCTCAACGACCCGCGCGTGACCTACTGGGAGCCCGCCAAGTGGGTGGCCAAGCTGCGCGAACTGAAGACCGACGGCAACGAGCTGATCCTGAAGACCAACATGGGCGCGGGCCACGGCGGCAAGTCGGGCCGGTTCGAGAGCCTGAAGGAAACGGCGGAGGAGTTCGCCTTCATCCTGTGGCAGCTCGGGGTCGAAGGCTGATGTTCACCCTCACCTTCACCGCGCTGCCGGAGCACATCGATGTGATGGGCCATGTCAACAATGCGGTGTGGGTGCAGTGGATGGAGGCGATGGCGGGCGCGCACTGGGCCGCCGTCGCTCCCCCTGAGCATCAGGAAAAGTACGCGTGGCTCGTCACCCGCCACGAGATCGACTACCGCGGCAACATCTGCGAGGGTGAGAGCGTGACGGGTGAGACCTTTATTCCCGAAGGACCGAGCGGCGCGCGGTTCGACCGGCGGGTGGATTTCCGTAACGCGGCGGGCAAGGTGATCGTCTCGGCCCGCACGACATGGGCGATGATCGACATTGCCTCAGGCCGGCTGATGCGTGTGCCACCGGAAGTGGCGGCGCCTTTCGTGGGCTGACCACCTTTCGTCACCCGCGAGCGCAGCGAAGCAATCCAGGGCGGCTTGATACTGCTCTGGATTGCTTCGCTGCGCTTGCAATGACGACACCTAGCTACCGCCGGTCCCTCGGCCGCTGCGTGATGATGTGCTCCCGCGCGGCGCGCACGTCGCCGCCTTCGTACTGCACGGTCAGGCGCTCCTTGTCGCTCTTGCGGTACATCTGTTCGGCGCGGTCGATGTCGCCGAGCGCCACGTCGAGCCCCTTGAGCGCCTTGCGCGCCAGCACCACCGCCGATTCCATCACCTCGCGCGCCATCGAGGCGATCGGCGCGTCCTTCAGTCGCACCAGCGCGCGGCGGTCGAACACGCGGGCGTGAACTTGCGCATTGGGGAAAGCCTGGTGGACGGCCTGCAGGAACGGCTCGGTCAACTGGTCGCCGTCGATGCAGAAGACGATCAGTTCGGCCTCTGCCGCGCCCGCCTGGCGCAGCATGTCGATGCGAGTGCCGTCGCCGAACCAGACTTGCGCGCCGAAGTCCCGCGCGATGTCGATCATCTCGATGTCGGTGTCGATCATCGTCACCGGAATGTCGGCGGCGATCAGCATCTGCGCCACTGTCTGCCCGAAGCGGCCATAGCCCACGACGATCGCGTTGGCGCCGTCCTCGTGCGGGCCCTCGCGGACTTCCTTCTTGCCCTCGGGCCTCTCGCGGATGCCGCGCGTCGCCATCATCAGGAACGGCGTGGTGACCATCGAGAGAGTGACGATGGCGCTGAACAGACTGGTCGCCTGCGCATCCACCAGCATCGCATTGCTGGCCTGCGCAAACAGGACGAAGGCGAATTCACCCCCTTGGCTCAGCAGCAGGCCTAGCGCCAGCGCGCTGCGCCATTCCATGCGGAAGGCGAGACCGAGCAGGAAGATGATCCCGCCCTTCACCGCGATCAGCGCCAGTGCCATCGCCATGACGAACAAGGGGCGTTCGGCGATGGCGGAGAGGTCCAGCATCATGCCCACCGACATGAAGAACAGCCCCAGCAGGATCGCGCGGAACGGTTCGACGTCGGCCTCGAGTTCGTGGCGATAGGGCGAATCTGCCAGCATGACGCCGGCGATGAAGGCGCCAAGCGCGGTCGAAAGGCCGAGCGCCTGCATCAAGGCGCCCGAGGCCATGACCGTGAACAGCGCGGCGAAGACGAACATCTCGCGCTCGCCGAGGTTGCCGATCAGGCCGAACAGCGGCCGGATGACGAAGCGCCCCGCGAGGATCAGGCCGACGATGGCCGCGACCGTCTCCAGCCCCAGCACCCATCCCGGCGGGCCGGAATGCAGCGCCGGATTGCGGTTCATCGCGGCGATGATGGTGATGAGCGGGATGATCGACAGGTCCTGGAACAGCAGGATCGCGAAGGATCGCTCCCCGAACGGGGTGTGCAGGCGCCCGGCGCTCTGCAGCATCGGCAGCACCTGCGCGGTGGACGACAGCCCCAGCGGCAGACCCAGCGCCAGCGAGGCCTGCAGGCTGAAGCCGGTGAAGAAGTAGATGACAGCCGAAACCGCCAACCCGCACAGCACGACTTGCAGCAAGCCGAGCCCGAAAATCTCGTGCCGCATCTTCCACAGGCGCGCTGGCGCGAGTTCGAGGCCGACGATGAACAGCAGCAGGGTGATGCCGAGTTCGGCGATCCCCATCTTGCTCTCCGGGTCGCCGACGAGGTTCAGGACGTAGGGGCCGAGCACCGCTCCGGTGGTGAGAAAACCCAGCGTCGCACCGATTCCCAGCCGCCGGAACAGCAGCACGAAGCCGAGCGCGGTTCCCAGCAGGAAAAATCCGTCGCGCAGCAGGAATGCCTGGGCATGTTCTTCCATCGGGGCCTTTCGAGGGTATTGCGTGGGGGAGGCGCGACTGTCTTAGCGGCGGGGTACGCCGGGGCCAACCATACAATGGTGGGGATGTTGTCGCATCAGGTAGGTGCCGTCGGCGGGGGCTTCGACAAGCTCAGCCTGAGCGGGATCTGGAGTACGATGCGATTTGATCAAACCAATCCCTCGTCATTGCGAGCGCAGCGAAGCAATGACGAAGCAGAGAAAGTCTCAATCTTTGGAAAGCATGCTCTGAAATCCGCTCAGGCTGAGCTTGTCGAAGCCCCCGCCCTCCAGAACCACGCCTGCGCCGCAGTTACCGCGGCAATATCCCCTGGCACACGTAGCGGATGACCAGGCCGTCCTCGTTGTCCCAGCGCACCCGCTGCGTCGCGCCCGGCGTCGCCGAGCCGCCAAGCGGCGCGCCGCCCGGATTGAGCACCTGCCATTGCTCCACCCGCGTGGTTCCTGCGGTGCAGTTCACGCTGCGCAGCATGAACTGCATGGTGCCGCGCGGCATCTGGCCTTGTGCCCTGGTCAGTACGTCCAGTTCGCGGAAGGTGCGGCCGAGACCGCCCGCCCTCATGCTCGCCGTGTCGATGCGGACGCTGCGGCCCACGGCGGTCTCGACCTCCTGCTTGAACACGCGCACCCAGTTGCCCGAGGTCGCGGTGAGCGTGGATGTCGCCGCGACGGAAACCAGGGGGGCACCGGCCAGCACCAGCGCGACGATGAGTGTCAAAGCGGGCTTCCGTTCTCATCGCGGTAGATGTCGCGGCGGCCGACGTGGTTGGCCGGGCCGACGTAGCCGTCCTGCTCCATGCGCTCGACCCATTTGGCGGCGGTGTTGTAGCCCACGCCCATCTGGCGCTGCAGCCACGAGACTGAGACCTTCTGGTTCTCGAACACCAGCTGGCAGACCTGCCGGTATTTGCGCTCGTCGGGCTGGTCCGAGGCCGTCGCGTCGAGATCGTCGAAGCCGAAGCTGCCTTCCTCGGGCTCGTTGGTGACGGCGTCCACGTAGTCCGGTTTGCCCTGCGAGCGCCAGTACGTGGCGACGTGCTCTACTTCTTCGTCCGAGACGAAGGGGCCGTGGACGCGCTTGATGGGGTCGGAGCTGGGCTTGTAGAGCATGTCGCCCTTGCCCAGCAGCTGCTCCGCGCCCTGTTCGCCAAGGATCGTGCGGCTGTCGATGCGGCTGGTCACGGCGAAGGACACGCGGGTCGGCAGGTTGGCCTTGATGACGCCGGTAATGACGTCGACCGATGGACGCTGCGTCGCCATGATCAGGTGGATGCCCGCCGCGCGGCTCTTCTGGGAGAGACGCTGGATGAGAACTTCGATTTCCTTGCCGACCGTGACCATGAGGTCGGCGAGTTCGTCGACAATCAGGACGATCTGCGGCAGCGCCTCATAGTCGAGCTGGCGGTCCTCGTAGAGTTCCTCGCCCGTCTCGGGGTCGAAGCCGATCTGGATGCGGCGGCCCAGCGGCTTGCCCTTGGCGGCGGCGGTGCGGACCTTCTCGTTGAAGCTGGCGAGGTTGCGGACCGAAATCTCGCTCATCTGGCGATAGCGGCGCTCCATTTCCTCGACCGCCCACTTGAGCGCGCGGATCGCCTTGGGCGGTTCGGTGACCACGGGCGAGAGCAGGTGCGGGATGTCGTCGTAGCTCTTGAGTTCGAGAACCTTGGGATCGACGAGGATCAGGCGGCACTGCGCAGGCGTCAGGCGGTACAGCAGCGACAGCAGGATGGCGTTGAGACCGACGGACTTGCCCGAACCCGTCGTACCGGCGACGAGCAGGTGCGGCATCGTCGCCAGATCGGCGACGACCGGCTCGCCGGCGATGTCCTTGCCCAGGATGATCGGCAGCATGCCCTTATGATGGGCGAAGGCCTCGGACGCGACCATCTCCTTGAAGGATACCATCTGGCGGTTGGCGTTGGGCAGTTCGATGCCCATGACCGTGCGGCCGGGGATCGAGGACACGCGCGCGGAGATTGCCGACATGTTGCGGGCGATGTCGTCCGCCAGACCGATGACGCGGCTGGCCTTGATACCGGGCGCCGGTTCCAGTTCGTACATGGTGACGACCGGGCCGGTGCGCACGGCGGTGATCTCTCCCTTGACGTTGAAGTCGTCGAGCACCGTTTCCAGCAGGCGCGCGTTGCGTTCCAGGCTGAGCTTGTCGATCTTGGGCTGCGAGTTCGGTGCCGGGTCGGCCAGCAGGTCGAGGCTAGGCAACTCGTATTTGTCGAACATGTCCTTCTGGCGGCTGTCCGAACCGAACTGCGCGGGGATCGGCGCGGCCTTGGGGGCGCTGATCTCGGGCGCCTTGCGGGCAGGCGCAGAGGCGGCTGCGGGCATCTCAGCGGCGCGCAGCGGGGCTTCGGCCTTCTCCGGCTGTTCTGCGCGCTCGGCCCTGAGTTGCTTCTCCTTGCCCGGCTTGAACGGCAGGTCTTCGGCGGACGGGAGGCTGATCGGGAGGCGGCCGATGCGGCCCGGCAAAGTCAGCAGGCGCGCCCAGTCGAAGGCGAAGACGCGGCCCGCCAGCACGAGGCCGAGGCCAAGGCAGATCACGGCCAGAGCGAACTTGATCCCGCCATGCGCCGCCTCGGGCGCGAGGCCCGCCAGTGCGGTGATCGCCTTGGCGCCCAGCAGCCCGGAAATGCCGCCCATCGAGGCGGGCAGGGTTCCGCCCGGCTTGGTGAACCACAGCGAGAGAACCGTGGCGATCAGCAGCATCGACAGCGCCAGCACCCCGACCGGCACCCACCAGCGCTGGTCGGTATGCTCGACCTCGCCGTCGTCCTCCTCGACCAGCAACCACAACTTGCGGCCGAAGACGTAGAGCAGCGGCACGAACAGCGCGGAAACCGGCCCGAACAGGAACAGCGCGCGCTCGGCGGTCCAGGCGCCGGTCACACCCATCCAGTTCTGCACGTCGCCGCCCGCGGCGGTGGAGGTGGAGGGGTCGGTCTGGTGGTAGCTCACCAGCGCGAGGGCGAGGAACACCATGCCCGCAAAGAGCACCAGCGCGCCGGACAGCTCTCCGGCACGGCGCAGCGAGCGCTTGAGTACGGCGCGCCAGTCCGGCTTGGCGATACGCCGACCGGGCGCGATGGGGCGGGTGGCCATTAAAATTTCCCTCGGGGTTTCCGGGGGCGATTATGCGTTCGCGGGGGACTCCGCGTCAAGAATGGACCGGGAACAGGGCTGTGGAGGCCGGTGAGCCGCATCGTCGTCCCGGACTTGATCCGGGACCGGTGGCTGTCTTTAGGCGTGAGCCATCAGCCGGGCACGCCGACGTGAGGTGGGCGGTTCATGGCCAGCGGTCCCGGATCAAGTCCGGGACGACGGGATCAACCGCCTCTCGGATCAATTCACCGGCTCACGCGCCTCGAACGCCACGCCCGGCAGGTCGGGCGACAGGCGCCAGTCGGCCAGCATGTCGCGCCAGGCATCCCAGCCGGGCAGATAGCCCTTGAACAAGGCCCACTTCAGTTCCTTGTCGCCCTCGTTGTTGAAGTAGCTGGGCGTACACCCTTGCTGGAACTCGGACATGTCGACCTCGTTGGCGCGGCAGTGCGCGACGTAGCCGGCGACGCCCTCGGCGG
>NZ_ALVC01000397.1:0-51989 GCF_000293195.2 Sphingomonas sp. LH128 | reverse complement strand
TCCTGCAGCAGCCGCGCGACCAGCGCGGGCGGCATCAGCGAGGGCGTGCCGCCGCCAAAGAAGATCGACTCCAGCGGTTCTCCGCCTGCGAGCGCGTGTTCGTGGCGCATGTCGGCAAGCAGCGCTTCCTGCCAGTGCGCGTGATCGATACGGTCGCGGACATGGCTGTTGAAGTCGCAGTAAGGGCACTTGGCGAGACAGAACGGCCAATGGATGTAGAGGGCGCGGGCCATCGTTCTCTCAGGCGCGGATAGGCGCGCGAAGTCAATAGCCCCAATCGTCGAGGGCGGGGACGAGCAGGTGTTCTACCGCCGTGAACTCGGCCTCGTAATGGCGCCAGCGCTCCACCGAGGCGCGATTGAGCGGGCGCGTCACCTGGCTGCGGCTGGGGGTGTTGATCGCGTGCGTGGCGGCGCTCTTGTGGAAATCGCGCATGCCCTCGGTCCATGACAGGTCGAGGGCGGGCAGGATCGCGCGCATGGTGCCTTCGAGGTCATCGACAAGTGCTTCGTAGCGTACTTCGCAGGCCCGCAATCCCAGCGCATCGCGCCAACGCCGCCATGCGCCGGTTATCAGCGCGTGGAAGCGCACCGCGTCATCCCAGCGCAGCAGGTTCACAGTCGAAGGCGAGGGCGGCATCATCTGCAGGACGCTTGACAGACAGGCATCGCGTGGGCTTCGGACCATGAACAGGATCGGCGCTTCCGGGAACAGGCGCAGGATCACCGGCAGGTCGATCACGTTGAGCGCGAACTTGTCGATGAGGCGGCCGGTGGCAACTCCCGGCCCCAGGCGCATGGCCGCAAGTGCCCGATAGCGCGCCCGCAGCGCGGCGACGGTGCTGCGATCGAGGGCATCGAGGGCACTCAGGCGAGACGGTCCCGGCCGCATAGCGGCTTGCGTGCCGGACAGCAGCGGCGCCTCATCGGCGACCGTGACGCCGGGCGCACAGGCAAGAACCTCCTGCATCAGCGTGGTGCCGGAGCGAAGGTAGCCGATGAGAAACACAGGCGCTGGATGGTCGTCGGCCGGTGCCTCCCGGCGCCAGCGTGCAACCATGGCGGCGTCGAAATCCGCAGCGTCCCGTTTCAGGATGCGGGCGACCACACCGGCATCCTGCGCGGCATATTCCGGGACTTGCGCGGCGAGCGCGGCTCCGGCCTCGATGTCGGGAAAGACCTCCGACCAGCGGCCCAGTCTGTCCAGCGCACGAGCGCGTTCCCGATGGGCGCGCATTCTGTCGCGAACGGGAGCCTCGCGGGCAAGAACGGCGTCGAGCCGGGCCGCTGCATCATGCGCCCTTCCGGCATCGATCTCTATGCTTGCAGTCAGGACTGAAAGGGCGGTCGCGTCGGGGGCGTGCCGCGAGGCGCGCTCGCAGGCGTCGAGCGCCAGTTCGTGGCGCGACAACTGCGCGGCGGCAGTGGCGGTTGCATGCCACAAACCGAACTCGTCGAGGCCGCTTGCGGCGATGCCTTGCAAGAGCGCAAGCGAGGCCGCCGGATCGCCGACCCTCTGCAGCAGCTGCGCGACCGGGAGCAGGTCTGCGGGAGCGATACCACCGGACAGACGCGCCAGGCCCGCATCGCGCAGGCACGGCACGCCTTCGTAGAGCTGCCCGGACGCGCAGAGCGCTTGTCCAAGCCATAGAGTGATCGCCGGATCGCCCGGCATCTGCTCCAGCGCCGCGCGAAAATGCCGGATGGCCGCGCCGAGTTGCCCCTTCGCGGCCGCCTCCCGGCCAAGGCGGGCATCGTCAGCCGTGAGCGGCATCGCCGAACTGATCGGCCACCAGCTTCTCGAAAGCGTCGGCGCGGTGGCTCATCGCCTGCTTTTCCGCGACGGTGAGCTGCGCAAAGCTGACGTTCTGGCCCTGAGGCACGAAGACGGGATCATAGCCGAATCCCATAGTGCCGCGCGGTGGCCAGGAGAACGTGCCGTCAACTCGACCTTCGTATATAGCCTCGTCGCCCTCGGGCCATGCGATCGCAAGGACGCTGGTGAACCAGCACGAGCGGTCCACATCCGGTCCCTGCTCGCTGAGCAAGCCCTCGACCTTGCCCATCGCCATGTACCAGTCGCGGCCGGGCTCACCCTCGAACCACTGCCGTTCCGCCCAGTCGGCGGTGTAGACGCCCGGCCTGCCGCCGAGCGCCGTCACCGAAAGCCCGCTGTCGTCCGCCAGAGCGGGCAGCCCCGCCGCCTTCGCAGCGGCATGGGCCTTGAGCAGCGCGTTCTCGACGAACGTCGTGCCGGTCTCCTCCGGCTCGGGCAGGCCAAGCTCGCCCGCCGAGACGCAGTCCACACCGAACGGGGCCAGCAGCGCGGAAATCTCGCGCAGCTTGCCCGCGTTGTGCGTGGCGATGACCAGCTTCGATCCATCGAGCTTGCGCGTCATCAGCGGCCGACCGCCTTGGCCTGCGCCGCGAAGATGCCCTCGCAGCCGATGCGGGCGAGACGCAGCAGGCGCAGCAGGCCCTCTTCGTCGTAGGTCGCGCCTTCGGCGGTGGCCTGTGCCTCGGCGATCAGGCCGCCTTCGATCAGCACGAAGTTGGCGTCGGCGTCGGCGCCGCTGTCCTCGATGTAGTCGAGGTCGAGCACCGGGGTGCCCTGGTGGATGCCGCAGGAGATCGCGGCGACGCGCGCGGTGATGGGATCTTCCTTGATCTTGCCGTCGGCCATCAGCTTGTCGACGGCAAGGCGCAGCGCCACCCAGGCGCCCGAGATCGAGGCGGTGCGGGTGCCACCATCGGCCTGCAGCACGTCGCAGTCGAGCACGATCTGGCGTTCGCCGAGCTTCTTCATGTCGACCACGGCGCGAAGCGAGCGGCCGATAAGGCGCTGGATTTCCTGCGTGCGGCCCGACTGCTTGCCCTTGGCGGCTTCACGGCTGCCACGGGTATGCGTGGCGCGGGGCAGCATCGAGTATTCCGCCGTCACCCAGCCTTCGCCCTTGCCGCGCAGGAACGGCGGCACCTTCTCCTCGACCGAGGCGGTGACCAGCACGCGGGTGTCGCCGAAGGAGATCAGGACAGAGCCTTCCGCGTGCTTGGTAAAGCCGGTCTGGATGTCGATGGCACGCATTTCGTCAGGTGCACGGCCGGAAGGGCGCATTCTTGGGAATCCTCGTCGTGAAAATACCCGCTCGCCCTAGGCGCATTGGGCTTGAGGGTTCAAGAGCGATGGCTAAATTGACACGCGATATGCCCACGCCCCCGATCACCGAACTGACCACCCGCGCCCGCGACATCTTCCGCCTTGTAGTGGAGGGGTATCTGGCGACCGGCGTGCCAGTGGGCTCGAAGACGCTCGCCGGGCCGGGCGGGGTGAGCCTGTCGTCCGCCTCAATCCGTTCGGTGCTGGCAGACCTCGAAGGGCTGGGGCTGCTCGCCGCACCGCATACCAGCGCGGGGCGCCTGCCGACCGAGGCGGGGCTTCGCCTGTTCGTGGACGGCATCATGCAGGTGGCCGAACCCACAGCCGAGGAACGACAGGCCATCGAGCGCCGCATCGCCGCGCCCGGGCCGATCGAAGCGGCGCTGGAGGCTACCAGCGCCCTGCTTTCGAACCTCTCGTCGGGTGCAGGCGTGGTCATGGTGCCGCGCCGGGAGCCGCGACTCACGCACCTGCAACTCGTGCCGCTGGCACCGGGCCGGGCGCTGGCGGTGCTGGTGGGCGAAGATGGCGGGATCGAGAACCGCGTGCTGGAACTGCCGATGGGCCTTCCCTCCGGCGCGCTGGAGGAAGCCTCCAACTACATCTCCGCGCATCTGGGCGGTCGCACGCTGGCGCAGGCTGCGCGGGCGATGCGCGCCGAAATCGCTTCGGGCAAGTCCGCCCTCGATGCTGCGAGCAGCGATCTCGTGGAGCGCGGTCTCGCCGTGTGGAGCGAGGATGCCACTGCAAGGCCGGTGCTGATCGTGCGCGGGCAGGCCAACCTGCTCGACGAGGCCGCGCTGACCGACCTCGAACGCGTCCGTTCGCTGCTCGACGACCTCGAGAACAAGCAGTCCGTCGCCGACCTGCTCGACACCGCGCGCGAAGCGCAGTCGACGCGCATATTCATCGGTTCGGAGAACCGGCTTTTCGCGCTTTCCGGGTCCTCGGTCATCGCTTCACCCTATCGCGACCGCGAGGGCAGGGTGGTCGGCGTGGTGGGGGTAATCGGCCCGACTCGGTTGAATTATGCGCGCGTCGTCCCCATGGTGGACTTCACTGCCCAGAGCCTGGGCAAGCTCATCGGATAGCTGGAACCAAAGAACAAATGACCGACGACAAGACACAGTCGCCCGCCATAGATCCCGCAGTGGCAGAGGAACTTCAGGGCGTGCCGGAGGACTTCGTGGACACCAAGGGCGAGAACGAGGAAATCGCGGCTCTTCGCGAGAAACTGGCTACGGCCGAACAGGACGTACTCTACGCCCGCGCCGAAACGCAGAACGTGCGCCGCCGCCTCGAAAAGGACATCGCCGACACCCGCGCTTATGCTGCGACCGGTTTCGCGCGCGATATTCTCTCGGTGTCCGACAACCTCGCCCGCGCGCTGACTGCGATCCCCGCGGAACTGCGCGAAGACGACAAGCTCAAGGGCCTCGTTGCAGGTATCGAGGCCACCGGTCGTGAGATCGACAAGGTCTTCGCCAGCCACGGCATCACCCGCATCGCCGCGATGGGCCTGCCGCTCGACCCCAACCAGCACCAGGCGATGATCGAGCTTCCCTCGGCGGACGCCGAGCCGGGTACGGTCCTGCAGGAAATGCAGGCTGGCTACATGATCAAGGACCGCTTGCTGCGCCCGGCCATGGTCGCGGTGGCCAAGAAGCCGGACTGATCGGGTTTCTCCATTAAGCTGAACATTCGGCCCGCCTCCGCAAATACCGGAGGCGGGCCGTATCGTATTGTTGCCGGGGAACCTCACGCGCGCGCTTCCGTT
This sequence comes from Sphingomonas sp. LH128, assembly GCF_000293195.2. Taxonomy (NCBI): domain Bacteria; kingdom Pseudomonadati; phylum Pseudomonadota; class Alphaproteobacteria; order Sphingomonadales; family Sphingomonadaceae; genus Sphingomonas; species Sphingomonas sp. LH128. The sequence continues at coordinate 47,056 of NZ_ALVC01000397.1, read as the reverse complement.
CACTTGTGCATAGGCTACAGAATTTTCGGAGAACATCGATGCGCAAGCTCATCCTTCCCATTCTGGCCGCCGGTGCGCTGAGCATCGGTGGCTGCGCGAGCAACTATGCGGGCGAGGGCGCCCTTGCAGGCGGTGCGCTCGGCGCGGGCGTCGGCGCGATCGCGGGCGGTGACGTCGGCACCGGCGCGGCGATCGGCGCTGCGGCTGGTGCCGTAGCCGGTTCGCAGGCCAAGAAGAACGATCGCGGCTGCTATCGCTACGATCGTCGCGGCGACCGTTACTGGGATCGCGATTGCTGATCAGGCAGTCAGGTTAATTCGAGCAGGGCGCGGGCGCATAAGTGCCTGCGCCCTGTTTCGTAGAGGCTTGTTCTACGATTTACATGCGCCTTTGCGAGTTACATCGTCATTGCGAGCGCAGCGAAGCAATCCAGAGCGGGGTGGAACTGCCCTGGATTGCTTCGCTGCGCTCGCAATGGCGTTATAGTTACGCCCCGAACGGCAGAATCCCGCGATAGGCTGCCAGTTCCGGCGCTCCGGGAAAGTGCAGCCCCTCACGCAGCAGAAAGACGTGCCGCACGATCTCCGCCTGCTGCTCGATGCCATAGCGATCGAGTGTCCAGCCCGGCCTCAGCACATAATCGTAACGACATAGCGGATGACGCATCAGAGGCAGATACCAGCGTCCCTTGCACTGGGTTTGCCACACATGGGTCATCTCGTGGATGAACAACCCCTGCAGTCCCGGCGCAGCGCGCGAGAAATCATCCAGATAGAGATCGCTGCGGGGATGGAAGTGCAGGTGCCCGCAAGGCGCCATGACCGTGTTGACGGGCTGGAACGGGAACCATCGGCGGCGACGGACACGCACCGGCGCGCAGTCCACCGCATCCCCGAAGATCGAGCCGACGAGATCGACCTCGCCTGCCGTCAGCGCCCGCTCACCTCGTTGATCCACGGCCGGACCGACGATCAGTGCTGCATTCCTTCCATGGAGCCGTGATCCATGCCCTCATGGTTCATGCCACCGCCCCCCGTATCGCTCCCCAAGGCCTCGACCTGCAGCGGCATCGACAGCTTGTCACCATCGGAGAAGGTCAGCGTCAGCTCCGCCTTACCGCCGGGCTTGAGATCGGGCGAGACGTCGAAGACCATCACGTGAAGGCCGCCTGGCGCGAAGACCATCGAGGCGCCCGGGTCGATCGGCAGGCTGTCGACCTTGGCCATGCTGCCGCCGTTGCTCTGGTGCATCTCCGCCTTGGCTGCGCCCGAGACATGGACACCTGCCAGCGTAACCGGCTCGGCGCCGTCGTTGCGCACGGTGAAGTAGACTGCGCCCGGGCGGCCCGCGACGATCGGAAGCACCAGCTTGCCGTCGCTGGCCACCATGCCAGGCTTGGCGTCGGGGCCGGAAAGGGTGGCCTCATTCGATTCGGTCGGGCTGTCGGGCGTCTTGCCGCAACCGGCGACCATGGACATCAGCGCCACGGAGCAGATCAGGACCAGCGAGGCATGGGGGGGCAGGTTACGTTTGGTCACAGGCATTTCCCTTTGTTATGCCCCGTTTCTGAATCGTTGCGCCTAATGCCATTCACACAGGCTTGTTCCAAGCGAAACGTCACCTATATCCGGCCTCGACGACTTGGAACGTCACCGAGCCGTGCAAGCTGCCTTGCCTTGTGTAAGGGAGGCGATCCGCACGGTGTCACCCACTGACGTGAGGAATGGGGATAATGGCTAAAGTAATTGGTATCGACCTTGGCACCACCAACAGCTGCGTCGCCGTCATGGACGGCGGCAAGCCCAAGGTCATCGAGAATTCAGAAGGCGCGCGCACCACGCCCTCGATCGTCGCTTTCACCAAGGATGGTGAGCGCCTGATCGGGCAGCCTGCAAAGCGCCAGGCCGTGACCAACGGCAACAATACGATCTTCGCGGTGAAGCGCCTCATCGGCCGCCGCTTCGACGACCCGGTGACCAAGAAGGACACCGAGCTGGTTCCATACCACATCGTCAAGGGCAAGAACGGCGATGCCTGGGTTCAGGCTGGCGGTGAGGATTACTCGCCCTCGCAGATCAGCGCCTTCACGCTCCAGAAGATGAAGGAAACCGCCGAATCGTATCTGGGCGAGACGGTCACGCAGGCGGTCATCACCGTTCCCGCGTATTTCAACGACGCCCAGCGCCAGGCGACCAAGGACGCCGGCCAGATCGCCGGTCTCGAAGTGCTGCGCATCATCAACGAGCCGACCGCTGCGGCGCTGGCCTATGGCCTCGACAAGCAGGACGGCAAGACGATCGCGGTCTACGACCTCGGCGGCGGCACCTTCGACGTCTCGGTTCTGGAAATCGGCGACGGCGTGTTCGAGGTGAAGTCGACCAACGGTGATACCTTCCTCGGCGGTGAAGACTTCGACTCGAAGGTCGTGGAATGGCTGGCGGACAAGTTCAAGGCCAAGGAAGGCCTCGACCTCAAGACCGACAAGCTGGCTCTGCAGCGCCTGAAGGAAGCGGCTGAAAAGGCGAAGATCGAACTGTCGTCCACCGCGACGACCGAAGTGAACCTGCCCTTCATCACCGCGCGCATGGAAGGCGGCGCCACCACCCCGCTGCACCTCGTCGAGACGATCACCCGTTCCGACCTGGAGCGCATGGTCGCCGACCTGATCCAGCGCACGCTGGAGCCCTGCCGCAAGGCCATCGCCGATGCCGGCCTTTCGGCCAAGGACATCGACGAAGTCGTGCTCGTGGGCGGCATGACCCGCATGCCCAAGGTGCGTGAAGTCGTGAAGGACTTCTTCGGCAAGGAACCGCACACCGGCGTGAACCCGGACGAAGTCGTCGCCATGGGCGCGGCGATCCAGGCCGGCGTGCTGCAGGGCGACGTCAAGGACGTGCTGCTTCTCGACGTGACCCCGCTGTCGCTGGGCATCGAGACGCTGGGCGGTATCATGACCAAGATGATCGACCGCAACACGACGATCCCGACTAAGAAGAGCCAAGTCTACTCGACCGCCGAGGACAACCAGCAGGCGGTAACGATCCGCGTGTTCCAAGGCGAGCGCGAGATGGCGCAGGACAACAAGCTGCTCGGCCAGTTCGACCTCGTCGGCATCCCGGCGGCGCGTCGCGGCGTCCCGCAGATCGAGGTGACCTTCGACATCGACGCCAACGGCCTCGTGAACGTCTCCGCCAAGGACAAGGGCACCGGCAAGGAACAGCAGATCCGCATCCAGGCCTCGGGCGGCCTTTCGGACAGCGACATCGACCAGATGGTCCGTGACGCCGAGAAGTTCGCCGAAGAGGACAAGAAGCGCCGCGAATCGGCCGAGGCCCGCAATCAGGCCGACAGCCTCGTCCACGCGACGGAGCAGCAGCTGAGTGAGCACGCCGACAAGATCGACGCTTCGCTCAAGGCTGAAGTCGAGGCCGCGATCGCCGCGACCAAGACCGCTCTGGAAGGCAACGACGCGACCGAAATCAACGCCAAGGCTCAGGAACTGACCCAGGTGGCGATGAAGGTCGGTCAGGCCATCTACGAGAAGGAGCAGGCTTCCGCTGCTTCGCCGGAAGCCGCCAAGGCCGACGACGACGTGGTCGACGCCGAGTTCTCGGAAGTCGACGAAAACAAGGGCTGACAAGTCCTGATGAAAACCCTGGCCGCCACCTGTGCAAACCGCGCCGGTGGCGGTTAAGGTATTCCGACGGGGAAATATCACGTGTCAGCGACTGAAATCGACTATTACGAACTGCTCGAGGTGGAGCGCACGGCGGACGACAAGGTCCTTAAGTCGGCCTACCGCAAGCTCGCCATGCGCTTCCACCCGGACAAGAACCCGGGCTGCGCTGATTCCGAGGCGCGCTTCAAGCAGATCAGCGAGGCTTACGACTGCCTCAAGGACCCGCAGAAGCGCGCGGCCTACGATCGCTATGGCCATGCCGCGTTCCAGCAGGGCGCGGGCGGCGGCCAGGGCGGCGGAGACTTCGGCGATATCGGCGACATCTTCGAATCCATCTTCGGCAGCGCCTTCGGTGGCGGTGCTCGTCAGCAGCAGCGGCGCGGCGCCGACTTGCGCTACGACATGGAAGTCAGCCTCGACGAAGCGTTCCGGGGCAAGAGCACCGAGATCACCATCGAAGTCTCGCAATCGTGCGAACCCTGCAACGGTTCGGGCGCACAGCCCGGCACCGGCAAGCGCGGCTGCTCGATGTGCGGCGGCCACGGCAAGGTCCGGGCGCAGCAGGGCTTCTTCGTGGTCGAACGCACCTGCCCCACCTGCCACGGCCGGGGCGAGGTGATCGAGAAGCCCTGCCGTTCGTGCGGCGGCGAGGGCCGGGTGGACAAGCCACAGACGCTGCAGGTGGACATTCCGCCGGGCGTCGATTCGGGCACCCGCATCCGCCTCTCCGGCAAGGGCGAGGCCGGGCCGTTCGGCTCGCCTCCGGGCGACCTCTACATCTTCCTCCACGTCAAGCGCCACCGGGTGTTCGAGCGTGATGGGACGACGCTGGTGACCAAGGTGCCGATCACCTTCACCACGGCGGCGCTGGGCGGCTCGATCGAGATTCCCGGCATCGACGGCGAGGCGATCCAGCTCGACATTCCGGCAGGCATCCAGTCCGGCAAGCAGCTGCGCAAGCGCGGCGAGGGCATGCCGGTTCTGCAGGGCCGCGGCCGCGGCGACCTCGTGATCGAGATCGCGGTGGAAACCCCAACCAAGCTGTCGGCACGCCAGAAGGAAATCCTGCGCGAGCTGCAGTCGACCGAAACCGGCGACGAATGCCCGCAGTCGAAGGGTTTCTTCGACCGCATCAAGGACGCCTGGACCGACCTGACGGAGTAAGTGGCGAGCGGGTAGGGCCGATTTTGGCTCACCCGCTCCCCTTTCCAACCTCGCCATTGCTTCGCTACGCTCACGATGACGAACTGTGGCTTCCTATTTCCCTGCCAGGACCTCGCGCCTGATCCGCTGCACCAGCCCCGGATCGGCGCGCAGTCGCTGCCTCTCTTCGTCGAGAATCGCCAGGAAGGCGCGCCGTTTGAACCCCAGCAGTTCCGGCGCGGAAATCGCATGCTCCGCCGACAGCGTCGAGGCCATGAGGTCCATCATCCGCTCGGCGCCGTGGAGCCGTCCCCAGAGATAGTCGTTCTCCCGGTAGCTGCGGCTGAAAAACGCGCCGAAGTTGAAGAACTCCTTGCCGCGCAGCGTTTCCTCGCGAAGTCCGTCGCGGATCGCGTGGCAGTCCTCAGGCGAGATGCGATCGACCAGCACGGGATCGAACTCGGTCAGCCCCTCGCCGCGCAGCAGAGGAAGAGTGACGGTGTCGTAGAACGGGAAGCCGAGGTAGGCCAGCAGCACGCGCCGCCGCAGCGCCTGCGGCATGGCGGACAGCGCTTCGGCCAGCAGTTCGTCCACCGCGGCGTCGGTTTCCAGCAGACTCCTTGCCTGCGCCACGTGATCGACGACGGACTGAGGATCTTCGAAGAACATGCGCGCCAGCGCCGGAAAATCCTCGCCAAGCGCGACTAGCGGTTCCCGGTCGATATAAAGCGCCAGCGCACGATAGATGGCCGTGCGGGCTGCGTCGCGGTCCTGATCGGTGACGCCGGGCTCGGCCTCCCACTCCTGCGTCACGCGGCGGGCGAGCAACCGCAGACGCCGTACCCGGAAGGGCAGGTCGTGCGTACGGAAGAACTCGATCATCGCCGGCGAATGCGCATCCCGCAGCCCTTGCGCCCGGTCGAGGCCGTTCGCGGCAAGATGCTCTATCAACCGGTCACGCACCGGCTCGGGTGAATGCAGTTCGAGTTCGGGCGCCGCTTCGAAGACCATGCGCGCCAGCATCGCGGTGATGCCGCTGAACTTGACTTGCGCATAGCCGTGATAGGCGAAGCCCGCCTGCTCGAACGCCGCGAACTGCGCCTTGGTGCGCCATGCCGAGAGGCGCTTCGGTGTCGGTCGGTCGAGGAAGAAGGTTCCCCCGAACAGCTTCTCCACCGTCTCCTCGATCTCCGGGCGCAGCGCCACCACGATCTCGCGCAGCGCCGCCATCTCGCGCGAGCGTTGCTCCAGCGCCTCGAGGTTGTCGCGGATGGGCTGCTCGCGCGGGATGGCGGAAAGCGAACCGAAGATCACCGGGAAGAACCCCGGCAACTGATCGTCCCGGCGCATCTCCGCTCCGAGATGGTCGGGAGTGGGGTCGATGTAGACGAAGCGCCGGTCCACTTCCCGCGCGGCGGGACGGTCGCGCAGGGCTTCCATGGCATCGGCGAACGGCGCGTTCACCAGCACGGACCCGTCGATGAGCGAAACGCAGCCGAGATCGCCGCGCCGGGCATGCTCGGGCATGATCCGGGCGAGAAACGCATCGCGCGTCGGCCAGACCTCGCCCTGTTCGTCGACAAGGCGATCGATCTCGCTGATCTGCAGAGGCGGAAAGGCGCCCGGGAAGCTCGCCGAGGCGCGCGCCGCCATCACCAGTTCGGGAATCGGCGCCAGCGCAGCACCTTGCGTGCCAACTTTCGCGCGGAAGCTGAAGGTCAGGCGATGTTCGCTTTCCAGCACCATCTGAGGGGAATGGAGGCGGAGCGTCTCCAGATGGCCCTTGAAGTCGGTCGCCGTCACGAAGAGGTCCAGCGGATGCCCGGCCGGCAGCAAAGGCCGGCCTGCCGGAACTTTGCTCATCGCCGTCAGTGCACGGTGCAGGAGCCGCGAAAAGCCGATCCCTCCGAACGGCGGCTCGAACCAGCGCGAGCGCACGAGGCGTGACAGCTTCTCGCGCACTTCCGCCCGTGTCTCGGGTGCTACGCTTTCGCTGACGGCGTTGCCCGGGCGGTGCAGCAGATAAGTGACAAGCGGGGTCGCCCAGAACTTCGCGGCCTTCGACCAGGGCTTCGCCTCGGGATCGAGCAGTACGTCCACGTCGGCGGTATCGAGCCACAAGTCGGTCAGCGGCTCCAGCGACTGGCCGGAATTGATCGCCTGCGCCAGGAAGATGGAGTTGATTCCGCCCGCGCTCGCTCCCGCGACGATGTCGGTGAGTATCCGGAGGCGCAAGTTGCCGGCAGTCTCGAGCCGTCTGAGCAGGTCGAGATAAACCGCAGCGCTGCCTTGCGGCGCCTCCTCGTCAGCCGCGTTCGCCCACGCGGCGCGGCTCGCCTGCAGGGCCTTCCACAGCTCCTTGGTGACGCCATGCATGTAAACGGCGAGGCTGACACCCCCATAACAGACCAGAGCGATCCGCAGTTCTTTTTGCTGCATGCGGGTTATCTTACGCAGGGTTACAGGATTGGCAATTGCGTTCTCATTCCGTTCCGTTTACGCGGGCGGCATGGCGAAACCCAAACGTCGATATGTCTGCCAGGCCTGCGGGGGCGTCTCCACCCGATGGCAGGGCCAATGCCCGGATTGCGGGGAGTGGAACACGCTTGCGGAGGACGCGCCGCAGACGGTGTTCTCGGCGAAGCATGATTTGTCCTCGGGCGGACGTCCGATACAGTTCACCCCGCTCGACCAGCCCGGCGAAGTGCCCAGGCGGCAGACGAGCGGCATATCGGAATTCGACCGCGCGCTCGGAGGAGGGCTCGTGCCCGGCTCCGCCATTCTGATGGGCGGCGATCCCGGTATCGGCAAGTCCACGCTGCTGCTGCAGGTTTCCGCCAACGTCGCCCAAGCAGGAGGGCTGTCGGTCTACGTCAGCGGTGAGGAAGCGGCAGGGCAAGTGCGCCTTCGGGCCGAGCGCCTCGGGCTGTCCAGGGCGCCGATCCAGCTCGCGGCGGCAACGTCGGTACGGGATATTCTCACCACGCTGGGGATGATGGACAAGCCATCGTTGCTGGTGATCGATTCGATCCAGACGATGCATTCCGACCAGATCGAAGGCGCGCCGGGCACGGTCAGTCAGGTGCGCGGCTGTGCCTTCGAACTGATCCGCTATGCCAAGGAAAACGGCGTCACCCTTGTCCTCGTCGGCCACGTCACCAAGGACGGCAGCATCGCCGGCCCCCGCGTGCTGGAACACATGGTCGACGTGGTGATGAGCTTCGAGGGAGAGCGCAGCCACCAGTACCGCATCCTGCGTTCGATCAAGAACCGTTTCGGCCCGGTGGACGAAATCGGCGTGTTCTCGATGGAAGGCTGGGGGCTGGCTGAAGTCGGCAATCCCTCGATGCTTTTCCTCTCGGGTCGTGAGGAACCGATGGCGGGCAGCGCCGTGTTCCCGGCGATGGAAGGCACCCGCCCCGTACTGGTGGAAATCCAGGCGCTTATCGTCCGGCTGCAGAGCGGCGCCACGCCCCGCCGCGCGGTGGTGGGCTGGGATTCGGGCCGCATGGCGATGCTGCTGGCGGTGCTGGAGGCGCGCTGCGGGCTCAGTTTCTCGAATGCCGAAGTCTACCTCAACGTTGCGGGCGGATACCGGCTAGGTGATCCGGCCGCAGACCTTGCAGTGGCGGCCGCGCTGGTCTCGGCGCTCGGCGACAAGCCCTTGTCCACCGATGCCGTATGGTTTGGCGAAGTCTCGCTGGCCGGAGAGATCAGGCCGGTGGCCCATGCCTCGATCCGGCAGCGCGAATCGGCCAAGCTGGGGTTCTCGAAAGCGTTCGGTCCTGCGAACGGTCCGGTGCCGGAAAAGGGCCTGACGTTTTCCGGGCTGACGATGCTGCCCAACCTCGTTGACCGCATCCTGTCCGATGCCTAATTCAGCGAGTCTATGACTGGCTTCGACATCGCCGTCCTCCTCTTCGTGGGAATTGGCGCCATTACCGGCTTCATTCGCGGCTTCGTGCAGGAAATCCTTGCACTTGCCGCGTGGATTTTCGCCATTTTCGCCATCCGGCTGTTCCATACGCCGCTGACAGCGGCACTGGGCGATTACATCAGTTCGGATTCAGGGGCGGCGGTGCTGGCCTTCGCGCTGCTGCTGGGCATTCCGTTCCTGGCGGTCAAGCTGGTCGCCAAGTGGGCCGGTGCCAAGAGCCGCGCCTCCGTGCTCGGCCCGATCGACCGGGTGCTGGGCTTCGGGTTCGGCGCGGTGAAGGGCGTGATCGTGATCGTGCTGGGCTTCTCGGTGCTGGTCTTGGGCTACGATACGATCTGGGGCATCGGCGGCCGTCCCGAATGGATCACGCAGGCCCGCACCTACCCCTTCATCAACGCCAGCAGCGAAGCGCTGGTACAGCTCATCGCCGAACGCCGTGCGGAGGCCCGTGCGGCCGAAGCAGCGCACGAAGCGCAGTAAGACCGGCGTGTCCACGGCCGTACTTTATACGCCGGACGTTCTCGCACTCGCGATCGAACTGGCCCGTCATCCGCTGACCGACGACTTGCCCCTGCGCGGCGAAGCCCGTTCGCGCAGTTGCGGCAGCACGATAGCGCTGGGCCTCGCCTTCGACGATGCCGGTGCGATCGCGCGCGTCGGGCTGCGCAGCCACGCCTGCGCGATCGGGCAGGCCTCCGCCGCTATCTTCGCCCGCAATGCACCGGGCGCGTCCGTCAAGGACATCCTTGCGACGCGCGCCGCCGTGGTAGCGTGGCTGGCAGGCGAGGGCGCATTGCCGCAATGGCCCGGATTCGCCGCGATCTCCGCCGCGCGGGACTATCCTGCGCGGCACGGTGCGGTCCTGCTGCCATGGGATGCGGCGGTCGAGGCGATCTCCCACATCTGAGCGACTGCAGCCGAGTTGCCCCGGCATGACAGCTGGGTCTATGGGCCATCACGTGACTTCGTATTCCGACCTGCCCGCTCCGGCGCTCCGCCTGGATCTCGACTAAGACGCGCTGCAATCCAACTGGCGCGCGCTCGACCGCATGTCGGGCGGCGCGCGGGCAGGGGCAGCGGTCAAGGCGGATGCCTACGGCCTCGGCGTGCACAAGGTCGTGCCTTTGCTGCAAGCCGCTGGATGCGAAGATTTCTTCGTGGCGCACTGGTCGGAAGTCCGCGCGGTGCTTGAAGTGGCGAGCCCCGGCTCGCTGTCTGTTCTCCACGGACCGCTGACGTCGCAGGACGCCGCTTATGCGCAGGCGACAGGCGTGAAGCCGGTCATCAACTCGCTCGAACAGGCACGGCGCTGGATCGACGCTGGAGGCGGGCGCTGCGACCTGATGGTCGATACCGGGATGAACCGTCTGGGCGTGACGCTGGACCAACTGGCCGAGCCGGTGCTGGCACAGCTCGAGATCGACGTCCTGCTCTCGCATCTCGTGGCCGCCGAGGAAGATACGCCACTCAACGTCATCCAGTGCGAGCGCTGGAACGATGCCCGCACGCGGGTTCGCCACAAGCGGGCAAGCCTCGCCAACAGCGGCGGCATCGCGCTGGGCGAGGCCTATCACGGCGATCTGACCCGCCCCGGCATTGCCCTTTACGGCGGAGTGCCCCGGCCGGAGATGGCGCCCATGCTGCGCCAGGTCGTTCGCCCGCAGACCGCGATCCTGCAGGTCCGTCATGTCGAAGCGGGCGAGACCATCGGCTACAACGCGACGTTCACCGCGCCTGCCGCAATGCGGGTAGGGACGATCGCCCTCGGCTATGCCGACGGCTATTTGCGGTGCTGGTCTGGCAAGGGACGCTTTTGCGCCGCAGGAACGATTCTGCCGGTACTAGGCCGGGTGAGCATGGACCTCACCGTCGTCGACCTCACCCATGCTCCCGACGTGGCGGAGGGCGACTGGATCACGGCGGACTATGCGCTGCCTCAGGCTGCGGTAACCACGGGGCTGTCGCAATATGAGCTGCTGACGTTGCTCGGCAGGCGGTTCGGGCGCTGAAAATCGCGGAATTTCCGCCGATTTCCTCTTTTGCTGCGCAGCAATTTGTGTTGCAATGCGATATCCCGGAATGGTAACTTAACTATCCGGCAAATGGGGACTGGAAATGACTGAAACGGCGTCTGGCGAAGACAACACCGTAATCATCAAAAAGTACGCTAACCGGCGGCTCTACAATACCCGTTCGTCAAGCTACATCACGCTCGATCATCTCTCGAAAATGACGCGCGAAGGGGTGGACTACAAGGTTCTCGACGCCAAGACCGGCGCCGACATCACCCACACGATCCTCACCCAGATCATCATGGAAGAGGAATCGAACGGTGAGCAGATGCTTCCCGTCAACTTCCTGCGCGAACTCATCAGCATGTACGGCAACCAGATGCAGTCGCTGATTCCGCACTACCTGGAAGCCTCGATGGAGAACTTTCGCGCCAACCAGGCGAAGCTCGCCAAGGCGTTCGAGGACAGCCTGGGCAACAACCCGCTCGCCAAGCTGGCCGAGCAAAACATGGCGATGTTCCGCGCTGCGTCCTCCGCCTTCATGCCCGGTGCGGAAAAGCAGCCGGAAACCAAGGCGCCGCCCGCCGAGGACGCAGGCGATCTCTCCGCGTTGCGCGACCAGATGGCTGAAATCCAGAAGCGCCTCGACGCGCTGGGCAAGTAAGCAAGCCGAAGGGGCGAAGTGATGACCTCCCGCGTCGCTCGCCCTGCCGCGCGCATCATTCTGCTCGATCCGGCTGAGCGCGTACTGCTGTTCCGGTTCGACCCGCCCGACCGTCCGCCGTTCTGGTGTACGCCGGGCGGGGCGGTCGATCCCGGCGAAAGCTACGAGGACGCGGCAAGGCGCGAACTGCTGGAGGAAACCGGCTTCGTTGCCGAGCCGGGACCGCAAATGGCGCAGCGGATCGCCGATTTCATCACCATCGAAGGCGTGCCGGTGACGGCCGACGAGCGCTATTTCCGCATACGCACTCCTGCGGGCACCGATCCCGAGGCGATCGACACCGGCGGCCACACCGAACTGGAACGCTCGGTGATGCGCAGCTGGCGCTGGTTCGACCGCGCGGCATTGGCCGCGCTGGAGGAACCGTATTTTCCGGAAGATCTGGCCGAGATGTTCTAAGGTCGCGCGGGCTTTCGGGGGCTTCGACAAGCTCAGCCTGAGCGGGTTTGGGAGGTTTGCACTACCCCCCGCTCACCCTGACCTTGTCGAAGGGTCGTGCAGAGCGCGTCGCCATTCATTTGAACCTTGCGCCAAGTCTCGCTAACAGGCGCGCCATGAATCAGAAGACCGCGATCCGCCACGCCCTCTCCACCAAGCGCGAAGACGATTTCGCTCAGTGGTATCAGGAAGTCATCTCCGAAGCCGAAATGGCCGAGGAATCGGGCGTGCGCGGCTGCATGGTCATCAAGCCGTGGGGCTACGGCGTGTGGGAACGCATCCAGCGCCTGATGGACGACCGCATCAAGGCGGCGGGCGTGCAGAACTGCTACTTCCCGCTGTTCATCCCGCTCTCCTACTTCGCCAAGGAAGCCGAGCACGTCGAGGGCTTCGCCAAGGAGATGGCGGTCGTCACCCATCACCGCCTCGTCGGCGACGGCAAGGGCGGCCTCGTGCCCGATCCCGAGGCGAAGCTGGAAGAGCCGCTGATCGTGCGCCCCACCTCCGAAACCGTGATCGGCCAGGCCATGGCGCGCTGGGTCCAGTCGTGGCGCGACCTGCCGCTGATGGTCAACCAGTGGGCCAACGTGGTGCGCTGGGAAATGCGCACCCGCATGTTCCTGCGCACCAGCGAGTTCCTCTGGCAGGAGGGCCACACCGCGCACGCCGACCGCGACGACGCCATGGCCGAAACGCTGCGCGCCCTCGAAATGTACCGCGACTTCGCCGAGACCGAGCTGGCGATGCCCGTCATCGCCGGTGAAAAGCCCGAGAACGAGCGCTTCCCCGGCGCCGTCGCGACATATTCGATCGAGGCGATGATGCAGGACGGCAAGGCGCTGCAGGCGGGCACTTCGCACTACCTCGGCACCGGCTTCGCCCATGCTGCCGGAATCACCTTCCAGGACCGCGAGGGCACGCAGCAGTATGCCCACACGACCAGTTGGGGCACCTCGACCCGCATGATCGGCGGCCTCATCATGACGCACGGCGACGACGACGGCCTGCGCGTGCCGCCCGCCGTGGCGCCGCACCAGATCGTCATCCTGCCGATGCTGCGCGACACGCCCGAGGACGACGCGCTGCTCGCCTACTGCGAGGAACTGCGCAAGGCCCTCGTCGGCCAGTCGGCCCTTGGCGAAAGCGTGCGCGTGCTGCTCGACAAGCGCCCCGGCAAGGCCACGCAGAAGCGCTGGGCCTGGGTCAAGAAGGGCGTGCCGCTGATCCTCGAGATCGGCGGGCGCGATGCGGCGGGCGGTCAGGTCTCGATGCTGCGCCGCGACAAGCTGTGGACCGAGGCGGGCAAGGCGAACTTCGTCGGCCTCGCCAAGGACGAATTCTTGGCCCGCGCTTCGGCCGAGATCGAGGACATCCAGGCCTCACTCCACGCCGAAGCCAAGGCCAGGCGCGATGCGAACATCTCGAAGGCTTCCAGCTTCGAGGAACTCGCGGCGTTCTTCGCCGAGGACAAGCGCTATCCGGGCTGGGTCGAAGTCGAGTGGGCGCGCCCGACCGGTGATGAACTCGAAGCGGTGGTCCAGAAGCTGAAGGGCCTTAAGCTCACCATGCGCAATACGCCGCTGGGCGCCGAACCCGCGACCGGTAACTGCATTTTCACGGGACGTGGCGCCGTGGAGAAGATATACGTCGCCCGATCCTACTGAATGGGGTCTTACTGATTTCACACGGGGGCTCCGGATGATCGCAGCGATTAAATACAACCTCGCGAACCTGACCAACTTCAAGGGACGCGAGGGTCGCTCGGCCTTCTGGTTCTATTTCCTATTCCTGGCGATCATCCAGATCGTGATTTCCATCGTGATCTCGATTGTGATGACGGCACCGATGATGGCCGACGTGTTCGAGGCTGCGAAGCAGGGGCTGAGCGAAGCCGAGATGCAGAAGCGCATGTTCAGCCGCCTTTCGGGGATGATGCGCACTTCAGTCTGGGCTTCCGTCGCCAGCACACTCGTGCTGACCGGTCTGCTGGTCGCCTCGTTCACGCGGCGGCTGCACGATTCCGACAAGCCGGGCTGGATCGCCGGGCTGACGGCGCTGATCCAGTTCGCGGCGCTGGGCATGGCGGTCGCTTCGGTCGACAAGGTCGCCGAGATGATGATCATCGCCCAGAGCGGCGACATGGTGAAGCTGCAGGAGGCGCAGGCCAGCGTGATGCTGAACGGCATGCTCGGTTATGTGCCGCTGCTGCTCATCATCGTGTTCGGCGTCTGGCCCTCGAGCGACGGCACCAACCGTTACGGTGCGGAGCCCGATCACATCTAAGGCCCACTTTTCGTCATTGCGAGCGGAGCGAAGCAATGACGAAATAGGGGGATGAGACGAGCGATCGCACAAGGCGGCCTGGCTTCCGGGGGCAATTCGCGCCTGCGAGATTGCATTGCACGGCTGCAGGGGGCATCTGCGTGGGATGCCCGCAAACAACCGCCCCGCCAATAACCGAACCTCAGGCAATCGGCTCACCGCCAACCGTCCGGTCAAGGATTGTTCGGCGAAGGATCGCCCCACGCCGGGACTGCCCACCCGCAAGCAGATCCTCGACTTCATCCAGAGCTCGAGCGAACCTGCGGGCAAGCGCGAAATCTCGCGCCACTTCGGCCTCAAGGGCAATGAAAAGATCCAGCTCAAGGCGCTGCTCAAGGACATGGCCGAAGAGGGCCTGATCGACGGCAAGCGCACTGCCTTCCACAAGATGGGCGGGCTGCCCAAGGTCACCGTCCTGCGCGTGATCGACATCGACGAGGGAGAGGCGATCGCCGTCCCCGATACCTGGCAGCCCGATGACGCCACCCCGCCGCCGCGCATCCGCCTGATCGAGAAGGGGCGCGGCTCGGCGCTGCGCAAGGGCGACCGCGTGCTGTCGCGCACCGAGGAAAGCGCTACCGGCTGGCGCGCCTTCCCGATGAAGAAGCTGGAACTGCGCGCCGACCAGATCCTCGGCGTCGTCGAGATCGACGGCGGCGGCAAGCCCTGGCTGGCGCCGGTGGACAAGCGCATCCGCAATTCCTCGCCGATCTCCGACCTTGGCGAGGCGAAGGCCGGCGAACTGGTGCTCGGCGTGCCGATCGGCCGTTCGGCGCGGCCTTCGGTCAAGGTGACCGAAGTGCTCGGCGAACCGCTGGCGCCCAAGTCGTTCAGCCTGATCGCCATCCACAAGCACGGCATTCCCAACCACTTCATCGAGGAAGTGCTGGAAGAGGCGCAGGTTTCGGCCAAGCTGCCGCTCAGCGCCGAGCACCGCGAAGACCTGCGGCACCTGCCGATCGTCGCCATCGATCCCTCCGACGCGCGCGACCATGATGATGCGATCTGGGCGGCGCCGGACGGGGAGGGCGGCTTCGACGCGCTCGTCGCCATCGCCGACGTCTCGTTCTACGTCCGCCCCGGCGGCCAGATCGACCGCGAGGCGCGTCGGCGCGGCAACTCGGTCTATTTCCCCGACCGCGTCGTGCCGATGCTGCCCGAAGTGCTCAGCGCCGACGTGTGTTCGCTCCGCTCGGGCGAGGACCGCGCGGCGATGGCCTGCCACATGAAGATCGACGCCGAGGGCAAGATCACCGACTGGCGCTTCACCCGCGCGATCGTGCGCATCGACGAAGTGATCGCCTATGAAGAAGCGCAGGCGCGCATCGACGAGGGCCGCGCTCAAGAGCACCTGACGAACCTGTGGGCCGCGTGGAAGGCGCTGGCCACGGCGCGAAGCAATCGCGATCCGCTGGAACTCGAACTGCCCGAGCGCCGGGTGAAGCTGGACGAGAAGGGCCGCATCACCGAGATCGCGATCCGCGAGCGGCTCGATGCCCACCGCGTGGTCGAGGACTTCATGATCGCCGCCAACGTCGCCGCCGCCAAGGCGCTGGAGGCCAAGACCGCGCCCGTCGTCTACCGCATCCACGAGACGCCGAGCCGCGAGAAGCTGATGGCGCTCAAGGACTACCTCGCGACGTTCGGCAAGAAGCTGGCGATGGGGCAGGTCATCACGCCCAGCCTGTTCAACCGCATGCTCAAGGACGTGACCGACGAGACCGAGAAAGCGCTCATCATGGAAGCGGTCCTGCGCAGCCAGACGCAGGCCTATTACGGCCCCGCCAATGCCGGCCACTTTGGGCTGGCGCTGGCGTCCTACGCGCACTTCACTTCGCCGATCCGGCGCTATGCGGACCTTCTGGTGCACCGCGCATTGGTCGATGCCTATGGGCTGGAGCAGCCGAAGCCAAAAGCCGACATTCCGGCGCTGTCAGGCCTGTCGGAGCGCGACCGCGAAGACCTCGGCCGCGTCAGCGACGCGATCAGCCAGGCCGAGCGCCGCGCCATGGAGGCCGAGCGCGAGACCATCGACCGCTACGTCGCCGCCTGGCTGGCGAGCCGCGTGGGCGAAGTGTTCGACACCCGCATCACCGGCGTCCAGAAGTTCGGCTTCTTCGCCACCATCGTCGGCCTCGGCGGTGACGGTCTGGTCCCGGTCTCGACGCTGGGGGATGAGCGCTTCACGTTCGATGAGAAAGCCAAAGTGCTGGTCGGCGACGAGACGGGCACGGTCTTCTCGATCGGCCAGATCCTCAAGCTGCGACTGGCGGAGGCCAATGCGCTGACCGGCGCTCTCAAGTACGAGCTTCCCGACGGCGGCGGCCGGATCGAGCCGCGCGGGAATGCTCCGGCGCTCAAGCACAAGGGCAAGCACTTCGTCGGCCAGCGCGGGCGGCCGAAGAACATCCGGCATCAGGGGCGGGGCAAGCGGTAACGCCCCGCACTCGATCCAGCCCCTCATCGTCATTGCGAGCGTAGCGAAGCAATCCAGGGCAGTTTTGAGCCGCCCTGGATTGCTTCGCTACGCTCGCAATGACGAGTTACCATGGGGCCATGGACCGTTTGTGGCACCCTTGGGTGCCGTTAGGTGCCGCCCCGTGCCGCTCAGCTCAACCGTTCGATCGCTTCGGCATCGAGCCCGCCGGGGACCACGAACACCGGACAGGTCATATGCGCCATGCCCGGCCCGGTGAAGTGCGCGACCAGAGCGCCCGGTCCGCCTTCCTTCGCCGCGCCGAGCACCAGCGCCGAAACCTCGGGATGCTCCTCCAGATATTTGCGCACGATCTTGATGTCTTCTCCCATGTGAACGGAGATGACCGGCATCTTTGCGCCTTGCGACAAAAGGTTTCCGGCCGCCGCCGTCACCAGCGTCTCGGCGCGGGCGCGGGCCTCTTCCTCGATGGTCGCCTGGACCCCGGCGAAGGCGTTGAAGGGCTGCGGCGGAACGAGCGCCAGAAGGTGCAGCGCACCGTCGGTCTTGGCCGCGCGGCGGGCCGCGAACTGCAGGGCGACGAGCGCTTCCTCGCTCTCGTCGACGATCACCAGGTAGATGCGCATGGGTGGTTCCCTCTCCAACCGGCTTATCGATACGCGAAGCCTGCAAGACAAGCCACCACTGTTGCGAAAAAAGAAACTGCAAGGTTCTTGAACGCAACGCTCAAGCCGTCCAAGGAGGGGGCCAGCGCCCGAAAGCGGCCTCCCTACGGACAATAAGGAACGTACAGTTTCCATGCCCATCGAGATCAAGATGCCCGCCCTGTCCCCCACCATGGAAGAGGGCAAACTGGCCAAATGGCTGGTCAAGGAAGGCGATACCGTCTCCTCCGGCGACATCATGGCCGAGATCGAGACCGACAAGGCGACCATGGAATTCGAAGCCGTCGATGAAGGCGTGATCGGCAAGATCAGCGTCGCCGAGGGCACCGAAGGCGTCAAGGTCGGCACCGTCATCGCCGTGCTGGTCGAAGAGGGCGAGGACGCCTCGGCGATCGAAGCGCCCAAGGCTGAAGCCCCGGAGGCCGCCGCCAAGGAAGAGGCTCCGAAGGCCGAAGCAAAGGCTGAAACCAAGCCCGCTCCGGCAGCCGCGCCGAAGGCCGCAGCTTCGGGTGACCGCGTCGTCGCCACCCCGCTCGCCAAGCGCATCGCCGATGCCAAGGGCGTGGACCTCTCGGGCGTCGCTGGCTCCGGCCCGAACGGCCGCATCGTCAAGGCCGACGTCGAGGCCGCGCAGGGTGGCACCGCCAAGAAGGCCGCTCCGGCACCCGCGGCCCCGGCCCCGGCCGCTGCTCCCGCCGCCGCCGCGACGTCTTCGGTCGAGATGGCCGACGAGACCCGCGCCCTGCTCGATGCCCGCGTCCCGCATACGGTCGAGAAGCTTTCGGGCATGCGCAAGACGATCGCGCGCCGCCTTACGCAGTCGATGCAGGAAGCGCCGCACATCTACCTGACTGTGGACGTGCAGCTCGACAAGCTGATGGCGCTGCGTTCGCAGATCAACGCCACGCTGGAAAAGCAGGGTGTCAAGGTTTCGGTCAACGACATGCTGGTCAAGGCGCTGGGCGCCGCACTGATCGCGGTGCCGGAATGCAACGTGACTTTCGCCGGCAACGAGCTGATCAAGTACGAGCGCGCCGACGTTTCGGTGGCGGTCTCGATCCCCGGCGGGCTCATCACCCCGATCGTCCAGGGTGCCAACGAGAAGTCGTTCTCGGCGATCGCCAAGGCGAGTAAGGACCTTGCTACCCGCGCCAAGGAAGGCAAGCTCAAGCCCGAGGAATATCAGGGTGGCACCGCTTCGATCTCCAACATGGGCATGATGGGCATCAAGCAGTTCACTGCCGTCATCAACCCGCCGCAGTCGACCATCCTCGCCATTGGTGCAGGTGACAAGCGTCCGTGGGTGATGCCAGACGGATCGCTGGGAGTGGCGACGATCATGACGGCAACTGGCAGCTTCGATCACCGCGCCATTGATGGCGCCGACGGAGCGCGCCTGATGGCCGCGTTCCGCGAGTTCGTCGAGAACCCGCTGAGCATGATCGCCTGATATGGAGCACGAGGCCGGAGAGCTGGTCATCCGCGTCACCGCGATGCCCACCGACCTCAACCCCTATGGCGGCGTTTTCGGGGGCTGGCTGATGAGCCAGCTTGCTCTTGGCGCCGCCTCGCTGGTCACCCGCCGCACCGGCCACAAGGCCGTGGTGGTGGGAGCGACCGACTTCACCTTTCCCGGCGTCATGCTCGTGGGCGACGAACTCAACGTCTATGCAAGCGTGCAGAGGACGGGGCGCACTTCGATGACGATCGCCACGCGCGGCTTTGGCCGGGCGCGGGCGAGCGAGCATCAGGTCGAAGTCGCCACCGGGCTGTTCACATTCGTGACGCTGGATGAAAACGACCGCCCCAGGGCCATTGCCGCGACTTCGGAGATCGTCTGACATGGCGGAAGAATACCGCGAACCCGTCATCCGCATCACCGCGATGCCCGCCGATGCCAATGCTTATGGCGACATCTTCGGCGGCTGGCTGATGAGCCTGATGGACATGGGCGCAGGGCTGATCGCCGCGCGCCACTCGCATGGCCGCGCCGTCACCATCGCGATGGACGGCATGCAGTTCCACAAGCCGGTCAAGGTGGGCGACGAAGTCAGCGTCTACGGTGAACTCAGGAAAGTGGGCCGCTCCTCGATGACCATCGGCATCGAGGCCTGGCGGCGCCACCGGCATGAAGAAGAACAGGTGAAGGTGACCGAAGCGGTCTTCACCTTCGTCGCAATCGACGACGCGGGCCGCCCCCGCGCGATCGAACAGGAGAGTTAAGAGTGGCTGATTCTTACGACGTCATCGTTCTCGGTTCCGGCCCCGGCGGCTATGTCGCGGCGATCCGCAGCGCGCAGCTTGGCCTCAAGACCGCCATCGTCGAGCGCGAACTGCTCGGCGGCATCTGCCTCAACTGGGGCTGCATCCCGACCAAGGCGCTGCTGCGCTCGGCCGAGATCCTGCACCACATGAAGCACGCCAAGGACTATGGCCTCGCGGCGGAGAACATCACTGCCGACCTCGACGCGATCGTCAAGCGCTCGCGCGGCGTGGCCAAGCAGCTCAATCAGGGCGTCACGCACCTGATGAAGAAGAACAAGATCACCGTCCACATGGGCACCGGCAAGCTGGTGGCTCCGGCCAAGCTGGAAGTGACCGGCGAGAAGGGCACCGAGACCCTCTCGGCCAAGCACATCATCATCGCCACCGGCGCCCGTGCGCGCGAACTGCCCGGCGCCAAGTCGGACGGCAACCGCATCTGGACCTACCGCCATGCGATGACGCCCAAGGAAATGCCGACGAAGCTGCTGGTCCTCGGCTCGGGCGCGATCGGCATCGAGTTCGCCAGCTTCTACAACGACATGGGCGTCGACGTGACGGTCGTGGAGATGATGGACCGCATCGTGCCGGTCGAGGACAAGGATGTGTCCGCGTTCCTCGAAAAGGCGCTGGTCAAGCAGGGGATGAAGATCCTCACCGGCGCCAAGGCGAGCGACGTCAAGGCTTCGGACAAGAGCGTCTCGGTCAAGATCACCCCGAAGGGCGGCAAGGAAGAGACGCAGGAATTCAGCCACGTCATCGTCGCCATCGGCATCGTCCCGAACGTCGAGAACATCGGCCTGGAAGAACTCAAGATCGAGCCGGACGAGAAGTTCTTCGTCAAGGTGGACGACTATGGCCGCACCAACGTCCCCGGCGTTTGGGCGATCGGCGACTGCGTGAAGGGCCCTTGGCTTGCCCACAAGGCCAGCCATGAAGGCGTCACCACCGCCGAATCGATCGCCAAGGAACTGGGCAACAAGGAGGTGCATCCGCACGCTCTGGACCGCCGCAACATCCCGGGCTGCACCTATTGCCACCCGCAGATCGCCTCGGTTGGCCTGACGGAAGCCAAGGCCAAGGAAGAAGGCTACGAGGTCAAGGCCGGCACTTTCCCGTTCATCGGCAACGGCAAGGCGATCGCGCTGGGCGAGCCCGAGGGCTTCGTGAAGACCGTGTTCGACGCCAAGACCGGCGAACTGCTCGGTGCCCACATGATCGGCGCGGAAGTGACCGAGATGATCCAGGGCTACGTCGTCGGCAAGACGCTGGAGACCACCGAGGCGGAACTGATGAACACCGTGTTCCCGCACCCGACGATCTCGGAGACGATGCACGAGGCGACCCTCGCCGCCTACGGCCGCGCGATCCACATCTGATCGCGCCGCAAGGTCTGGAAAAACGAGGAGGGCGGGCCGCAAGGTCCGCCCTTTTTCGTATCAGCCAGCGGCGCGCACGATATGCTCGAACACGGCCACGTGCAGGGGCTCGGCGAATTCGCAACCGACGGCGCCTTCGCGCACCCAGCAGATGCGTGCGCTTAGCAACTGCAGGCCGGGGATGCGGATGCGCAGCGGCACTTCCATCCGGGCATCGGGCAACATGCCGATGCGGAAGCCTCCGGGCGACAAGTCCTCCAGTCGCGCCGGTTTCCACGGACGGGTTCCCTGACGCACCTCGCACAGGATCGACACGCCGACGCGTGCGGAACGAGGGGTCCGACTTTCGGCCGGGCCGGGCTTGAGGGAATCGCGCATGGGGTCTCCTTGGGGGGAGAACCCCATGCCGTAAAACAGGTTACCAGCGCGTTAGCATTCGGGCGCGCGTACGCTGCCACCCTATTCAGCGGAAGGTCTTTTCCAGTACGACCAGCCCGGGATCGCCGTCGAACGGTTCAGGCCTGAAGCCCCTTTCGCGTTCGAGGTCGATGGCGGCGCGATTGTCACGGCTCTCGATGGAAATGGCGCGGCGACAGCCACGGACCTTGGCCTGGGCCGAGAGGTAATCGAGCATGGCCCAGCCGATCCCTTTGCCGCGGTGATTGCCGCAGACCGAAATGGCGATCTCGCCGGTATCCAGCGGTCCGTCACAAGCCAACAGCCCCGACGCGACGATCTGCCCGCTGGCCTGGTTGATCCCGACCCACGATTCGGTCCGGAAGTGGTCGGCGTGGACCAGCGGCTCCAGCAATACCGGCCCGACGTGCTCGGTCGCCGACAGGAAACGGAAGCGGCGATCCTCGTCCGTCACGCGGGCGAAGAAATCGGTCAGCGCGGGTGCATCCGCCTCGGTCGCTGGGCGCACGTCGAGGTCAATGCCCGAACGGGTGGGGAGGGTGACGATCATGACGGCGTTACCTTTCGATTGAATGCCGAATCTCTAGACCGCGATCATGCGATGCACCTTGATCGAGATCAGATCGCCCGCCATCTTCGTCGAAACGGCACGAGATTCCGCCCGGCCCGTTCTACCATTGTCCAATGGGAACGGCCCGGGTCCATTGTGCTATGCAACATGCAAGGCCGGGAGAGCCCGACCCTACGATATGAGAGGAGAATCCGCATGGCCGAGGCCGTCTATCCCGTTCCCGCCGAGTGGAGCCGGAACGCCCTGATCGACGATGCCCGCTATCAGGAGATGTACGAAAGGTCGGTTTCCGAGCCCGAAGCGTTCTGGCGCGAGGAAGCGCGGCGGATAGACTGGATCAAGCCCTTCAGCGTGGTCAAGCAGACCAGTTTCCACGAAGAGGACTTCGGCATTTCGTGGTTCACCGACGGCACCCTGAACCTCTCGGCCAACTGCCTCGACCGTCATCTCGTGGAGCGTGGCGACCAGATCGCGATCCTGTGGGAGCCGGACAGTCCCACCGCTCCCGACCGCCGCATCACTTACCGCCAGTTGCACGAGCAGGTCTGCCGCCTGGCCAATCTCCTCAAGGCACGCGGCGTCCGGAAGGGTGAGCGCGTCACTCTCTACCTGCCGATGGTGCCGGAAGCGGCCGTTGCCATGCTGGCCTGCGCGCGGATCGGCGCAATCCACTCGATCGTCTTCGCCGGGTTTTCGCCGGACGCGCTGGCGGGCCGCATCCAGGATTGCGACAGCCGCGTCGTCCTCACTGCCGACGAGGGCCTGCGTGGGGGTAAGAAAGTCCCGCTCAAGGCCAATGTCGATGAGGCGCTCAAGGCCTGTCCCGGTGTCGACAGCGTGATCGTCCTCGCGCACACCAAGTCCGGCGTACCGATGGCCGAGGGTCGCGACATCGACTGGGCCTCGGCCGTCGCCGATCAGGCCGCCGAATGCGAGCCGGTCGAAATGAGCGCGGAGGACCCGCTGTTCATCCTCTACACTTCGGGCTCCACTGGAAAGCCCAAGGGCGTGTTGCACACCACCGGCGGCTATTCGGTATGGGCCTCAATGACCCACGAGTACGTCTTCGACTACCGCCCCGGCCAGATCTACTGGTGCGCGGCCGACATCGGGTGGGTCACCGGCCACAGCTACGTCGTCTACGGCCCGCTGATGAACGGTGCGACCACCGTGATGTTCGAAGGCGTGCCCAACTTCCCCGATCCCAGCCGTTTCTGGCAGGTCGTCGACAAGTTCGGCGTCGAGATTTTCTACGGTGCCCCCACCGCGCTGCGTGCGCTCATGCGCGAAGGCGACGACTGGGTGAAGAAGACCAGCCGCCAGTCGCTGCGCCTCCTCGGCTCGGTCGGCGAACCAATCAACCCGGAGGCATGGTCCTGGTATCACGAGGTCGTGGGCGAGGGGCGTTGCCCGATCGTCGATACTTGGTGGCAGACCGAGACCGGCGGCGTGATGATCTCCCCGTTGCCGGGCGCCACCCCGCTCAAGCCCGGCTCAGCCACCCGCCCGATGTTCGGCGTGCAGCCGAAACTGCTCGACAACGACGGCAAGGAAATCGAGGGGCCGGGCGACGGCTGCCTCGTCATCACAGACAGCTGGCCCGGCCAGATGCGCACCGTCTGGGGCGATCACGAGCGCTTCTTCCAGACCTATTTCAGCACCTTCAAGGGCACGTACTTCACCGGTGACGGTTGCCGCCGGGACGAGGACGGCTACTACTGGATCACCGGTCGCATCGACGACGTCATCAACGTCTCCGGGCATCGCATGGGCACCGCGGAGATCGAAAGCGCACTCGTCGCTCACCCCAAGGTGGCGGAAGCGGCGGTCGTAGGCATGCCGCACGAGATCAAGGGGCAGGGCATCTACGCCTTCGTCACCTGCAACGCCGAGGTCGAGCCCGACGACGCCTTGCGCAAGGAACTCATCGCGTGGGTGCGCCACGAGATCGGCCCGATCGCCACGCCAGATGTGATCCAGTTCGCACCGGGCCTGCCCAAGACCCGCTCGGGCAAGATCATGCGCCGCATCCTGCGCAAGATCGGCGAGAACGATGTCTCGAACCTGGGAGACACCTCCACGCTGGCGGACCCGTCGGTAGTCGACAACCTGCTCGCCAATCGCCCGCAGCCCGTGAGCGCCTGACCCTCGACCGAAATGCCAGGAGCCCGCGCCAGAGATGATGCGGGCTCTTGCCGCCGGCTGCAGCGCAGCGGAGAGAAAATAGGACGGGTTTGTTTCGTTGAGCTTCGATGGCGTGCTCAATTATCCCGTCAGAGATTTTCGCATCAACGGGGGGCAAGAGTGGCTTTCGGGCGCTTTCTTTGTTTGTTCAATCGTCATCGCCCTCGCCGCGCGGTCGAATGGGATGGCTCGCACTATCGCAGCGATTGCCGACGCTGCTCACGGCCGATCACACGGCTGGCTCGACGCAAGTGGCGTATCGAGAGTTAGAAACCGGGCGGCGATGACGGGTGAGAAACGCAGGCACGCAGGAACACCCTGTGTATCCTCCCGCGACGGGAATGATGACGGACAGGGTGTCCGCAATACTATCGTCCCTGTGTATTCGACATGTACGGAACACTGGCTGATATAGGCGAGTCTTTGACCAGCTATTCTGCACAACTGTCCCGTGCTGTCCATTTGCGTTCCCATAAAACCGGGCTATCTTTAGGGGAGCCGTTTAGGGAACGGTCTTCGGCATGCCGCGCAAAGTCACCAATGCTCTGACGCCACTTTCAGTGAAGAATGCCAAAAGTGGCAGGCATGCTGACGGCGGCGGCCTCTACCTGTTGGTTAAGGCTACAGGCGCCCGCTCGTGGGTGTTCCGCTTCATGTTGAACGGGAAGGCGCATGTGATGTCGGTCTAGGCGCTGCCGCTGGTCCTGATGCCCTGTCGCTGGCGAAAGCCCGCGTCGAAGCGACCAAGCTGCGCCTCAAGGTCCAGTCCGGGATCGACCCCATCGAGGAGCGCGATCGCGAAGAGGCCGAAAAGCTCGCGGCAGCCCAAGCAGCCCTGATCGCCGAGACCACTTTCAAGGAAGTTGCCGAAGCCCACATCGATGCGAACGAGGAAAGCTGGCGCAACCCGAAGCACCGGCAGCAGTGGCGCAAGACTATGGCTGACTATGTCTATCCGAAGATCGGCGATCACTCGGTGGCCGACGTGGACACACCCCATGTGCTGTCGATTTTTGGAGTCGATTTGGCGAGAGAAGCCCGAGACGGCGAGCCGGGTGAGGGGCGGATCGAAACCATTCTCGATGCCGCCAAGGCCCGTGGGTACCGTAAGGGCGAGAACCCGGCGCGTTGGCGCGGGCACCTAGCCCAGATCCTCCCCAAAGTGTCCAAGACCAAGGAAGCCCGCAACCGCAAGCTCGGCCGAGACGGTCATCACAAGGCGCTACCCTACGAGGAGGTGCCGACCTTCATCGCCGCGTTGCGCAAGCGACAGGCAGTCACGGCCATGGCGCTGGAATTCATCATCCTTACCGCAGCCCGAACCTCCGAAGCGCTCAAGGCGACGTGGGAAGAGGTCGACTTCTCGAAAGCGGTATGGACGGTGCCCCCGGATCGCATGAAGGCCTGTAAAGAGCACCGCGTGCCGCTATCGCCCCGAGCTCTGGAACTGCTGAAGACCGCTCAGGGGCTTGGCGGTAAGCACCTCTTTCCGGCACCGAGGGCGGCAAGCTGAAGCTGCGCCTGGGCCTGCGCTACGATCATGAGACGCAGAACCGTGGTTCGATGCAGACGGTGGTGATCGACCGCGACCTGCCCGATCCCGCCAACCTGCCGATCCCGGCGCTGGCGCCGATTGTCACGCAGCTCAACGCGCTGCTGCGCCAGACCGCCGCCAATGCCACCGTGATCGAGCCGGTACGCAACATCAGCTACGACGCCTGGCTGCCCAAGGCGGGCCTGACTTATGACTTCACCGACGACCTCGCGCTCAGCGCCACGGCGCAGCGCGGCTACCGGGCGGGCGGCGCGGGCCTCAACCAACAGCGCGGCGAGGCGTATTCATTTGGCCCGGAATATACCTGGAACTACGAAGTCGCGCTAAGGTCGCAGTGGCTGGACAAGCGGCTGACGGTGAACGCCAATGCCTACTGGATCGACTGGACCGACCAGCAGGTCGCCGTGCGCCTCAGCCCCGGCGCGGTGTTCGACACGCAGACCGTCAACGCGGGCAAGTCACGCCTGTACGGTTTCGAGCTGGAACTGAGCGGACGGCCGACCAATACGCTTAACCTCTATGCCGGGGCGGGCTACAGTAATACGAAGTTCACCGATTTCGACGTGACCGTGGGCGAGCTTTCCGCCAGCGCGCAGGGTAACGAGTTCGCCAATGCGCCGCGCTGGACGCTGTCGGGCGGGGCGACATGGCGCCATCCGGGCGGGATCACCGCCAACGTCAATGCCAACTATCGCAGCGCCGTCTATCAGGACACCGTCGATCAGGCGTTCCGCGATCTGCCCGGGCGCACGATCGTCAATGCCAAGCTGGGCTGGCAGGGCGAGAATTTCGGGGCGTACCTGATCGTCTCGAACCTGTTCGCCGTCCAGAAGCCCTCGGTCTTCTTCCTCGACTTCGACGGGCGCACGCGCGGTCTACTGACCGATCCACGCACCTTCGGCCTCAGCTTCGAAGGCAGGTTCTAGCGGCGTCGCAGGGAGTGAACCCCCATCATGCAATCGCCCATTCGGAAAGGGGCTTCCAACCAGGACAGGAGCAGAATCATCATACGGGCCGCTATTGTGCGGACATTGCCTTAAAGCCCAATGTTAGACCTCATCGCATGCGAAATGTTCCACCTCTGAAATTTGGTTGGGAGAGGTTTTTGGTCCTCACCTGCCGGAAAGGCAGACCGTCAGCACCTGGATCAAAAATCGGATGTTGAGCTTCCACTAAGGGTCGGGACCTGAATCCCACCCGAAATTTTCGCGTGCGTCTAATCCCCTGCTGTCCCTTCAGATGTGCGTCGCGGGACGTGGGGTGTTCGCTGGGAAAGTCGGGCATTTAGGTGTTTACAACAGAACGGCGAAGGCGAAGCTTGGGAGAAGGCGATGAGGACGCGGAATGGTCTGGCAGCCGCTAGAGCCGGCGCGCTGCTAATGGCGGGTACACTGTCTGCGTGCAGCCCAGATGCAGCACAGCCTGAACCGACACCTACCACTTATGATATTGGAGCGGCAGACCTCATTGCGACCGAGCCCAATGATATCTGCCGAACCCGCCACCCCGCCTTCCTGCGCGACTTGCTGCTGCGGATTAGCGCCGGTCTGCCACCCGGCAGCAGTGGCTTCGAGTTCATACATTTCACGGTTGATAAGCCGAAACTCAACGGGGAGTGGGCCGCTATGGTCAGGTTCCGCGCCGCTTTGCCCAGTGAACCCGTTCAAACTATGCGCACCGTCGCTCCTTTCAATCCGGAAGACTGCACGACCGGGGCGTGGTCGCTATATCGGAGGGAAGGCGCATACGAAAAATAGATATCTTCTGAAATTTTCAGATCGCATCCCATATACCGCAAAGAAAAGCGGTTAATCTGTTTCCGGGCCCACGAGCTCAGCCGATGAACGACCAAGAAGGTTCGGTCAGCGTCTCTTCCATTCGGATGCGCGGTGGACATGGCGAACCTTTAGCAGGTCCTGACGGCTCAATATGCCCACGAGCCGGGAGGTTGCCGGATCTACGACCGGGATACGGCCGATGCCGCTGTCGACCATCATGTCCGCAATCTGGCTGACGGGTTTTTGTGGCGTGGCAACGGGGAGGGAGACGTCCGACAGAACCTCCGCCAGCGATGCCTTGAGCGGAGCGTTATCCTCCATCTGCCACCGTAGCGCGTCGGAGCGGGACATGAGGCCTATCAGGCGTCCCTCCGCATCGACCACCGGATAGCTACGATGCTTTGCCGTCGCGAAGAAGTTGATCGCCTCGACCAGGGACAGGCCGCCCGGCAGCGTCTCCGGATCGGTTGACATCACCTGGCCGGCTAGAAGGAAGTCGAGCGGATCGACGCTATACTCTTGCAACACATGCCGTCCGCGCCGCGCGATCTTCTCGGTCAGGATGGAGCGGCGGATCAGCAGCACGCTGACCGCATAGGCGCCCACTGACGCGGCAATGGTCAGCGGCAGCATCGCAAAATCGCCGGTCAGTTCCGCCGCGAAGAGCGCCGCCGTCAGAGGCGCGCGCATCGCTCCGCTCATCGTCCCGGCCATGCCCGCCAGCGCCCATAATGCACTGCCGCCCGGCAGGAAATGGCCGATCACGAAACCTAATGCTCCTCCCAGCATCAGGAGCGGGGCGAGGACACCGCCTGATGTTCCGGACCCCAGGGCGATGAGCCACACCGCCGCTTTTACCACCAGCAGAATAAGCGCGACCCGCAGCGCCATTGATCCGTCGAGCAGCGCACGGATGCTCTCATAACCCGCGCCGAGCACATGGGCGTCGATCAGCCCGCCAATCCCCACCGCCACTGCGCCGATGGCCGGCCACCACATCCAGTGAAGCGGCAGGCGGCCGAACATGTCCTCCACCCGGTAGAGCAGGATGGACAGGAGCGACGCCTGACACCCCGCCAGAGCCCCCATAGCCAAAGCGATGGCGATGGTCGCGGGACCGAGCAGCGCGTGGTGCATGACGGGGAACAGCGGCCCGCTGTCGATAAGGAGCGGACGCCAGAGAAAGGCGGAAAGGGTTGCGACGACGACCGGAACGAAGCTGCGCGGCTTCCACTCGAACAGCAACACTTCGATGGCGAGGAGCAGGGCGGCGACCGGCGTGCCAAAGATTGCCGTCATCCCTGCCGCCGCACCGGCGACGAGAAGGGTCTTTCGCTCCGCCGCGCTCAGGTCGAACTGCTGGGCGAACAGCGATCCGATGGCGCCCCCGGTCATGATAATCGGCCCCTCTGCGCCAAAGGGGCCGCCACTGCCGATCGATATGGCGGAGGACAGAGGCTTCAGCAGTGCGACCTTGGGCGATAGGCGGCTCTCGCCATAGAGAATGGCCTCGATCGCCTCGGGGATGCCATGGCCCCGGATCTTGTCCGACCCATAGCGCGCCATCAGGCCGACGATCAGGCTGCCAATGATGGGGATCGCGACCAACCAGAGGCCCAGCCCATTGTCGCTTATCTCCGATGGCCCGGCAGAGAAGCGGCCGAACCAGAACAGGTTGGTGGCGATGGCGATGGCCCGCAGCAGCAGCCATGCCCCCATCGCGCTACCCGTTCCCACGATCACGGCCGCCGCGGCCAGCATTAGCATACGCAGATCGGCACTATGGTCGGCGAGGCAGCGGTGCGTGGGAGGGGCAGCGAAATTTTTCATGGCGAGACCGATCGACAGAGAGAAGCGATAACGGGCAAATATATCGCAATACGATATTTATCAATGGGGCTTGCCGCGTTAGGTATGCACGATGGCAGCAGAGCTTTCCGACGCCGATTACGCCACGCTGGCGGAGTTCCGATTTTCCCTGCGGCAGTTTCTGGCCTTCAGTGAGAGTCGCGCGACCGAATGTGGCCTGACCCCGCAACAGCATCAGGCACTGCTTGCGATCCGGGCCGCTCCGGCGGATGGGGCGACGGTGGGTTACGTTGCGGATCGGCTGATCCTCAAGCCGCATAGCGCGACGGGACTGGTCGACCGGCTGGTGGTGCTGAACCTGGTCGAACGCAGGGCGTCGGCGCGGGACAAGCGCCGGGCGCTGCTGGCCCTGACTCAGGAAGCGCACGCCAAGCTGGCGCGACTAAGCGCCGTGCATCGCGAAGAAATCCTGCGCCTCAAGCCCCTGCTCATGGGTCTCTTGAGCACGATGATGGATTGACAAACCTTGGGACAAGATTGCCCAAGATAAGGACTGCGCCTTATTGGCGGGCAGTCTGACAGACAGATAAGGCTCGCTTCCTCGGGGTTCGCAAGCCGGCTCTAAAGAGAGCCGCTGTCATCTGCGGCACGACCAAGTTTCTGGCACCCATTCCTGCCTCTGTTCTCACGCGAGCCCACTTCCGAAGACAAGCACAGAGTGAGCCCAACACTAAGGAAGATATCCGGCACCATGCAACTTGAAGATCTCTTGCGACCCGTGCCCTTTGAACTCCGCGACCGTCGCCTTCAGTCCGATGGTCGCAAGCTGCGCGCGGATACGCCGGACTTCGGGTTCGAGATGCAGGATCGCGTCGCTTTCGGCGATGGCGGAAAGCGCCTGGTCCCATCCGGCCGCCTCCATCGCGCGGTTGATCGAGCGCTTCTTCATCGCCAGCACGCCGGGCGGGACAAGCGCGATGCGTGACGCCAGCTCCTCGACGCAGGCGATCAGGTTCTCGGCAGGGACCGCGGCGTTGGCCCAGCCCCATTCCACCGCGGTCCGGCCGTCGATGCTGTTACCCGGCAGGAAGGCGAATTCCTTGGCCCGCCGCCCGCCGACCTGATGAACCCAAGTCGGCGCGATGAAGCCGCCGCCGATGGGGATGGTCGGCTCGGTGATCGCGGCATCCTGCGCCACGACGAGGATGTCGGCGAAGCTTGCCATCTGGGCGGCGACGCCGATGCAGTAGCCGTGCACGGCGACGATCACCGGCTTGGGATGGCGCCAGATTTCGCGCCACAGATCGACGTAGCCCGACAAGCGCGTCACGTCTTCCATCGGGCTGCCCTCGGCGTTGTACTGGCCCAGGTCCATCCCCGCGCCAAAGCCCTTGCCGGCACCGCGAATCCCGATCACCGGCGCGCCGTCCGCCTTGAGATCGCGCAGCACCGTGCCGAACCGGGCGAGCATCCCGCGCGAGAACGCATTGGCCGCTTCGGGGCGGTCGAGCACGATCCAGTCGATCGCGCTCCCGCGCTCAAGGCGGATTCCATCAATCGTACCGTCCGTCATCTTCGCTCCCGTCCTCGTTCTTGTCTTCGTGTCCGCCGCCCCGGTCGCCGTCAGCCCTGCAGCCGGAGCGGCAGGCACATGGCCATGACGATCTGTTCCATCGTGTCCTCCAGCGCGTGCTCGAAGGTTTCGGGAAATTCGTGCGTTTCCATGCGGCTGTGGCGGACCAGCAGGTTTAAGAACATCAGGCTGACGTTCACCAGCCGGCGCTGTGCGACGGCGGCGGGAAGGTAATCGACGCGCTGGCGCAGCAGGTCGAGCGCCCGGTTGAGCTGGGGCGGGGCCTCGCCGCCGAAGTGTCCGTATTCGTCCCAGTCGCCATGCAGCAGGTACTGCGACAGGAACGTGCCGTAGGAGCGATTGGTCCCGCCGTCGAGATGGAGCTGCGGCAGCAGGATGACCTCCAAGATCGAACGGGCATCCCGCGTGCGTCCGGCCGCCTCCAGCGCGGCGATCATCGCGCCGCGTCCGGGCTCCATCTGGTTCATCCGGAAGTCGAAGATCGCCTGAACCAGACCCTCGCGAGACCCGAAGTGATACTGCACCGCGAAATGGTTTCCCTGCCCCGCCTTCGACGCGATTTCGCGCATCGAAACGCCCTGGATGCCGACTTCGGCGAAAAGCCGTTCGCCCGTCAGGATGAGCCGCGTCTTGGGGTCGGCTTCGTCGATATCGGGCGAGATCTGCGGGGTTTCAGCCATTGTGCATGCTCTTCGGAATAAGTCATCTGTTTGCAAACAGACATGCTTATGAGGCAGGAATGGCAAGGATGCCAAGCGTTTTAAGCTGACGCCGCGACTTTTCGGTGCGCTGCATCGTTACTGGCCGTGCTGACCTGATGACGGTAGATCATTGGATAACGTACCTAAAACAGCCGGTTTATGTTGCAGATGCTAAGAGAATGCGGCCGATGTGCCGCATCGTGCCTGCTCGCCGCCGGCGTCGATCGCTCTTCCGAATTTCACTTTACAAGTGTTTTAAATTCCGTAGCCTATCACTCGTTAGGCTGCTTCGCCGGATTCGCGGGTGGCCACCAGGACAGAAACAAAGAAGGAGAGCGCTGATGGTCATGCAGACCGGCCTTATTTTCCACCCGTACATGCGACCGGGCCGCACGGCCCGCCAGACCTTCGACTGGGGCGTGCAAAGCTCCATCGCCTGCGACAAGGCGGGTTTCGACACGATGATGATCTCCGAGCACGCCTCGCAGATCTGGGAGAACATCCCCAACCCCGAACTCATCATCGCCGCCGCCGCGCTGCAGACCGAAAACATCAGCTTCGCGCCGATGGCTCATATCCTCCCGCACCAGCACCCGACCAAGCTGGCAGTGATGGTCGGCTGGCTGTCGCAGATCCTGGAGGGTCGCTTCTTCATGGGCATCGGCGCAGGCGCCTATCCGCAGGCGTCCTACATGCACGGCATCAAGGACGCCGAGCCCAAGATGCTCAACGACATGGTGCGTGAATCGCTCTCGATCATGGAGAAGATCTGGGCGCGCGAGCCGTTCTTCTTCGAGGGCAAGTACTGGAACGCCGGATTCCCGCAGGAAGACGCACCCGAGACCGAGGAAGACGAGCAGCACATGCTGGCCGATTTTGCGCCGTGGAACGGGGCGTTCCCGGAAATCGCGGTGACCGGCTTCAGTTCCAATTCCCCGTCGATGAAGCTGGCCGGCGAGCGCAATTTCAAGCCGGTCTCGATCTACTCGGGCATCGATGCGCTGAAGCGTCACTGGGAGATCTATTCCGAAGCGAACATCGCCGCCGGCTTCACGCCCGACCGCGCGCGCCATGCGGTCTCGCACACCATCTTCTGCGCCGATACCGATGCAGAGGCGAAGCGCGAGGTGATGGAAGGCCCGATCGGCTACTGCTTCGAACGCTACCTGATCCCGATCTGGAAGCGCTTCGGCATGATGGACGGGTTCGCCAAGGACCACGGCATCGACCCGAACGACGCCGACCTGGAATTCCTGGTCGACAAGGTCTTCGTGGTCGGCTCGCCGGATACGGTCGTCGACAAGCTCAACGTGCTGTTCGAGCAGTGCGGCGGCTGGGGCACGCTGCAGGTGGAATCGCACGATTATTACGACAACCCGGAGCCCTGGTTCCATTCGCTGAACCTGCTGGCCAAGGAAGTGGCGCCGCGCGTCAAGTTGCCCGAGGGCAGCAAGGCACCCGCGACCGCAGACGCCTGATTATCCGCCCGGACTCTCTCCGGCTACCTGAGGCGCCGCGGCAACGCGGCGCCTCTTTTCGTGTTTGGGGGGACGGGGCGAGTAACGCTCCAGGGCGCGATGGTGCCCCGGAGGCGTCAGGGCGCGAAGCCGCCGAGGAAGAGGTCGGCCGCCTGGTTCGCGATCTGGGTGGGGCCGAGGCGTCCGGCGCGATACCAGCTCGGGCAGGAGTCGAGCATGGCGATCAGGAACTTGCGTGCCACGGTGGTCTGCGCATCGTTGCCGGAAGGGCTGGCGGCGACGAGCAGGTCGCGCCAGTAGCTGTCGAACGTCGCGTAGGCGGCGAGGACACGCTGCTTCATCTCGCTGGGAAGATCGCCGAACGACCGCGCCACGGCGGAGGAATAGTCGTCGCCGGAGAGTAGGAACTCGACATGGGCGACGATCGCGGCGCGCAGGCGATCGACCGGCGCGGTCTCGGGACCGAGCACTTCCACTTTCGCGACGATATGGCGCGTATTGCGGTATATGCCGGAGAGCATCACCTCTTCGACCACTTCGTCCTTGGACTTGAAATGGTGATAGATGCTGGGCGCCAGCATGCCCGCGCCCTGAGCGATCTCGCTCAACCGGGCGGCGCCGAAGCCCTTGGTCCGCAGAATGAAGGCTGCGGAATCGAGAATGCGTTTCCTGCCGGAGTCACCGTCGCTCATATCTGCCGAATAGCCGTTCGGGAGCCTAATGGAAGCCCCGATTGCGCGGAAGGGTCATCCGGCAAAGGGAATTGTCGGCAGGCCTGCGACGGGGGGCGAGAGAATTTCGAACAGTCCGCCGGCCAGCGGCTCCTGGGTAAAGCGCGCATCGGAATACCCCTGCGATCCGGTGACGAGGAACAGGCGGTCGTGGTTCGCGCCGCCGAAGGCCGGGCGCAGGCCCCGCATCACCGGTAGCTGGCGTTCTTCCAGCAAGGTGGCGTCCGGCGCGAAGCGGCGCAGCTTCCAGCTTTCGTAGAAGGCCATCCAGATGCAGCCCTCGACATCGACCGCCATCCCGTCGGGGTAGCCGTCCTCGGGCGTGAAGTTGAGGAAGTCGCGGCGGTTGGACAATTCGCCGTTGTCGTCGAGGTCATAGGCCCAGGTGACCAGCGGCATGGAATCGTTGACGTAGGCGGTGCGCCCGTCCGGGCTGAACGCCGGGCCGTTTGCAGTGACGATGCCGCGCTCCTGCGTCGAGACCGAGCCGTCCGCATCCAGGCGATAGAGTTCGCCGGTACTGCGCACGTCGAAGTCCTTGAGCGAGCTTTCCTTGTCGTCGGCGGTGGTGCTGTCGTCCCACTGCGCGGTGTCGCACGATCCGGTCCAGTAGCGGCCCTTGCGGTCGGTCACGCCGTCGTTGAGGCGCGCCTTGCCGGGGTCGGGGATCGGGTGGAGGATCGGTTTGTAAAGCCGCCGGGCAGGGTCGAGATGCACCAGCCCGTCGGCGCTGGAGGCGATGAAGCCGCCGCTTGCACGCGGGGCCAGCGCGCTGACCCACGCAGGCGTGGACCAGCTTTGCTTGCGGCCGGTTTCAAGCGCGTACCAGTGGACGGCGGGCGCCTCGATATCGACCCAGTAGATGCAGCCGTCGCGGGCATCCCATACCGTGCTTTCGCCCAGGATCGCCTTGGCGTCCCACAGGCAGCGCCAGCCATCGCCTTCCATCATCGCGCATTCTCTCCGGTCTTCGCCGTGTGCCCGGCGTGTCAGGTCTGGTCGGGGATCAGCCGGCCGTTTGCAAGCCCGCCGCGCTCTCCACCGGATCGACCGAAACGTCGATGTCCTTGAGCGCGGGGAGTACCTTGCGGGCGATCAGCTCGTAGTTTTCGAGGCCGACGTCGAAGGGCATGTCGCCGAACTGGGTATAGATGATGAACTTGCCCACGTCGAAGCGCTCCTTCATCACCTTGAGCTTCTCGACCACTTCCTCGGGCCGGCCCCAGATCTGCAGGTCGGCGAGGAATTCGTTGAACTTCTCGATCCCGTGCTTTTCGACGCTGCGGGCGAGGGCGCCGTAGTATTCGTAGCCCTCGATGTTGGCGAATTCCTTGTTGCCGAACTGGTAGAACGACGAGGTCGAGCGGGCATATTCGACAAGGTACTTGTCGCGCATCTCCCTGGCCTTGGCGGCGTCTTCGTTCGCGGCGATGAAGCATACGACGACGGGCTTTGGCGCATTGCGGCCGTTCACCGCCTTGAACCGGTCGCGATAGGTGGCGAGATCCTCGTCCACCTTGTCCCACGGCTTCTGGGCGATGATCATCAGGCCGACGTCGAGGTTGGCCATCAGCTTCACGGACTCCGGCGAGACGGCCGAGGCGAAGACGCGGCCGCGATAGCTGGAATAGGGGCGCGGGCGCAGTTCGACGCGGGGCTGCTTCAGATAGTCGCCGTCGTATTCCATCACGCCGGTTTCGAGGCCCTGCAGCAGCGCCTCCGCATATTCGCGGAACCGTTTGCGCGCCTCGCCCATGGGGACGCCGAAGCCGTCGAACTCTTCCTTGCCGAGACCGCGCCCCATGCCGAGCACCGCGCGGCCTTCGGAGAACTGGTCGAGCAGCAGGAAGCTCTCGGCGATGCGCACCGGGTTCTGCCAGGGCAGCACGGTGACGGTGGTGCCCAGCTTGATGCGCTTGGTCTGGCCCGCGACCCATGAAAGGAACTGCGGCACGTTGGGGGTCATCATGTAGCCGGTGAAGTGGTGCTCCGGCGTCCAGACAGAATCGAAGCCCTGGTCTTCCGCGCGCGCCGCGAGCGAAAGTTCGTGCCGGAACACGTCAACGTCCGACACCTGATCGTGCAGGTTCTGAAACGTCAGCCCCAACCCAACTTCCATGACTCGATCTCCAATCCTTGATTCGTTGCGTTCAACCTAATATATATTAGGCGATCAATGCAAGGCTGTTTTTGCGGGTGAGGCAGCTGGAGAGGCATGCGGGTAATTCCGGAAAAGGCGCGCATTTTTGCCGGATATCCCTGTAAAAAGGCCGTCATTCCATTCAAAGCGTACGAATTACGGCGCTCCGGAAGCGATCGCACGGACTGGCTTGACCGCAGCACCTGTCGTGGAATAATTTAACGAGAGTTAGGGAGAAGTTGTGATGACGAGCATGGGCAGCGTGACGAGCCGCAGGCGGGCGATGGCCGACCGGCATCCCGAATGGCTGTCGTGGACGCTGCACGCCTATCTCGACTGGACGCAGGCGGATTTTGCCGCACGTCCGTTGGTCGTCACGGACGGCGAAGTGCTCGATTACGGATCGGTCGCGGCGCTGTCGCGCAAGCTGGCCTCGGGGCTGGCGGCGCGCGGCATTGCGGCCGGGGACCGCGTGGGCCTCGTCATGGCGAACGACCCGATGACGGTGCCGCTGCTTTTCGCGATCTGGCGCGCAGGCGCGGTGGCGGTGCCGATCAACACGCTCTATCGGCCCGATGAACTGGCCTATGCCGTGCGTGAGGCCGGGTGCGCGCTGCTCGTGGTGATGCGCAGTTTCGGCTCGCGCGATTTTCCGGCGATGCTCGATGCTGTCCTGCCCGGCTGGCTGGGCGGCGCCTGCGCCGACGCGCCCGAACTCAAGGGCGGGCTGGTGTTCGATCGCGACGCTCCGGCCGATTTCGTGCAGGCGCTTGCCGGCGATGGCGATGCCGGAGAGATCGCCGTGCCCGTCTCGGCGGATGACCTTGCGGTAATCATGTTCACCTCCGGCACGACCGGATCGCCCAAGGGCGTCGCCATCACGCACGACAACCTCATGCGCGCGGCCTATGCGGGCGCCTATCATCAGGCGTTCGAGGAGGGGCGCCGGGCGGTGTTCTCCTTGCCGCTCTACCATGGGTTCGGCCTGGTGGTCGGGCTGCTTTCGGGCATGGTGGTGGGCGGGGCGATCATTCCCCTGCTGAAGTTCGATCCGCACGCGATCCTCACCGCGATCGGGCGGCACCGCGCGACGTACCTGATGGGCGTGCCGACGATGACGATCGCGCTGCTGGAACAGGCGGAAAAGGAAAGCTACGATTTCTCCTCGCTCACCGCGATCCACAGCGCGGCCGCGCCGACGCCGAGCTGGGTCTGGAAACGGATCCAGGCGACCTTCGGGTGCGAGGACATCATCACCAGCTACGGCCAGACCGAAGTGACGGCGACGGTGGTGTGCACAAGCCCCGGCGATCCGATCGACGTGGTATCCGAAACGCAGGGATGCATCGTCGAGGCGGGCATCGCGGGCATGCCCGATCAGGGCGGCCGCATCGCCGAATTCAAGACGATCGACCCGGAAACCGGCGCCGACCTGCCCTGGGGCAGTCCCGGCGAACTGTGCTGCCGCAGTCCGATGAACAGCAAGGGCTACTTCCGCCGTCCCGACGCCACTGCCGAACTGTTCCTGCCCGGCGGGTGGATACGGATGGGCGACCTCGGCCAGTTCCGCGCGGACGGCAACCTGTTCCTGACCGGCCGTTCCAAGGAACTCTACAAGAGCCGGGGCGAACTGGTCTCGCCCAAGGAACTGGAGCAGTTGCTGACCCGCCATCCGGACATTTCGCAAGCGTTCTTCATCGGCATGCCCGACGATCGCTATGGCGAGTGCGGCTGCGCATGGGTGGTGCGGGCGCAGGGGAGCGCGATCTCCGCGCGCGAAATCGAGGCGTTCATGGCCGGGCAGGTGGCCGCGTACAAGCTGCCGCGCGACATCTGGTTCATCACCGACGAGGAACTGCCCAAGACCGGCACCGGCAAGGTCCAGAAGGCGCAGCTCAAGGAAAAGGCGCTGAAGCTGGTCTGGGACATGTCCGTCAGCAGAGCGTGAAGACACACAACACAAGGATGAGAGGAATGCCCGAGGTTCAAGTTTCTCCGATCGAGGAAATCATCCGGGAGGCGGTCGAGGGCCGCCCCTACATACTCGTCGATGCGGACAACCGGGAGAACGAGGGTGATGTCATCATCCCCGCCCAGTTCGCCACGCCCGCGCAGATCAACTTCATGGCCACCCATGCGCGCGGCCTGATCTGCCTGGCGATGACCAGGGCCCGCGCGGATGAGCTGCAGCTCAAGCCCATGGCGCGCCGCAACGAGTCCGGTTACGGCACCGCCTTCACCGTCTCCATCGAGGCGCGGGAGGGGGTGACGACGGGAATTTCCGCGGGCGATCGCTCCCATACGATCTTCGTTGCCGTGAACCCCAACTCCGGCGCGGCCGATCTGGTATCGCCGGGGCATGTATTTCCGCTGACGGCGCGCGACGGCGGGGTGCTGGTGCGCGCCGGCCATACCGAGGCGGCGGTCGATATCTCGCGCCTTGCGGGCCTCACCCCGGCCGGCGTGATCTGCGAGGTGATGAACGAAGACGGGACGATGGCCCGCCTGCCCGAACTTCTCGAATTCGCGGGGAAGCACGGGCTCAAGGTCGGGACGATCGCCGACCTGATCTCCTATCGCCGCCGTTCGGAGAAGCAGGTCGAGCGTGTCGTGAGCGCGCCGTTCGAGAGCCATTACTGTGAAGGGCCGCTGACCATTCACGTCTATCGCTGCCTGCTGGACGGCGGCGAGCATGTCGCCATCGTGAAGGGGCAGGTGCGGCCGAACGTCGATACGCTGGTGCGGGTGCATCAGGTCGACATCACCGCGGACATGTTCGGCTGGACCGCCGCGCACCGCGATTACGTGCCGCGCGCCCTGAGCGCGATATCGAGCCATTCCGGCCCGGCGGTGGCGGTGTTCGTCCGCGATCCCGATCCGACCTCGATCTCCCGCCGCGTCGCCGGTGGGCGCAAGACCTATCACGAGACGCATGCGACCCGCGACTACGGCATCGGTGCGCAGATCCTGCGGGATCTGGGGGTGGGGCAGATGACGTTGCTGACGTCGAGCCAGGCCAAGCTCGTGGCGCTCGAAGGGTTCGGGCTGACGGTGACCGCGCGCGCCGCGCTGCGCGGTGAAGAACCGGTGGCGTCGCTGCGGCTTGCCGACGGATAGGACGCAGCAAAAGGGGGAAGCGGCAGACGCCGGTTCCCCCTCTTTCTCGAACTTTCAGAGCGGTAGTATCTTGCCGTAACCACCCTTGTGGAAGATCAGCGGGCTGCCTTCATGGTGCACGTCGAGCCCGCGCACCCGGCCGAGCACGATGTAGTGGTCGCCCGCCTCGTGCACGGTGTCCAGTTCGCAGTCGATCCAGGTCAGGGCGCCGTGGATGATCGGTGATCCGAGCGCCGACAACGCGAAATCGAGCCCTGCGAACTTGTCCTCGCCCTTGGCCGAAAGGGCGCTGCACACGGCCTGCTGGCTATCGCCCAGAACGTTGACGCAGAAGCGACCGGCAGCCTCAACCCTGGGCCATGTCGTCGAGGACTTGTCGGGAAAGAACGCGACCAGCATCGGGTCGAGCGAAACCGAAGTGAACGATCCGACGACGAGCCCCACCGGCCTGCCATCCTCGCCCATGGCGGTGATGGCGCAGACGCCGGTGGGGTAGTGGCCGAGGATACGGCGAAATTCCCTGGGCTCGGCGATCATGCGCGGTCCCAGACCAGCGGCACGCCTTCGACGGTGCCGATGATGCCCGAATGGAACACCGGCTTCGCATCGGGGGCGAGCGTGAACTGCGGGATGCGCTTCAGCCACTCCTGCAAGGTCACGATCACTTCGAGGCGGGCGAGGTGCATGCCTGCGCAGCGGTGCGGCCCTTGCGCGAAGGTGGAATGGGCGATGCCGGTGCGGCCGGGCCTGAGCGTCCAGGCATCATCGTTGGCGTGCGCATCGAGCCCGTGCAGCGCGGTCGGCAGCAGGATCATGTCGCCCTTCTTCAGCTCGACGCCGCGATAGGTCATGTCATAGGCCACCATGCGCGCGTCGGAGACGACCCCGAAGCGGCGGAACATCTCCTCGGCGCTGCGCTGGAGTTTCAACGGGTCTTCGCGCAGTTCCGCTACCGTCTCGGGATTACGCGCGAGATGCAGCATCATGAAGCTGAGGAAATTGACGACCGTGTCCAGCCCGCCGAGCAGCAGCAGCGAGATCAGCCCCAGCGCCTTGTCGTCGGGCATCGGCGCGCCGTTGATCTCGGAATTGAGCATCGTCGTGATGAGATCGGTGCCGGTGCCTCCGCGCCGCGCCGCAATGATCGGCTCGACGTAGCGGAAGAAGCCCTGGTTCGCCTTGTCGAGCGCGGCGGCCTGTTCGCCGGGCGTGCGACCGGGCGGACGCGTCATGTCGTTGGCGAGTTCGCCCAGCATCGGCGCGTCGCTTTCGGGCAGGTCGCACAAGGCGAGGAACACGCGAACGGGGAAGATCCCGGCATATTGCTTGCCGAAATCGCAGCGGCCATCTGTGACGAAGCCGTCGATCAACTCGGCGGCGGTCTGGCGGACCTGCTCCTCGGTGCGGCGGATGGCGGTGTGGTTGAGGCCCTTGTCCAGCACCTTGCGATACGGCGTGTGCTCGGGCGGGTCCATGCGGGTAGGGACCAT
This sequence comes from Sphingomonas sp. LH128, assembly GCF_000293195.2. Lineage (NCBI taxonomy): Bacteria > Pseudomonadati > Pseudomonadota > Alphaproteobacteria > Sphingomonadales > Sphingomonadaceae > Sphingomonas > Sphingomonas sp. LH128. The sequence goes on along the minus strand of NZ_ALVC01000397.1, from coordinate 6,493 downwards.
GGCGTACTTCTCGCCTGCTTCCTTGGGCAGGAAGATGATCTCGCTGGAAAAGCGCGAGGGGTCGCGGTAGATCTCGTCGATCAGTTCGCCGCGTGTCGCGATCCAGTGCCCGCCGGTCAGCGGCGTGTAGATCAGGTCAGGCATGCCGTCCTGTTGCAGCCGGCCCCAGGCTTCGTGGAAGCCGTCCTCGATGCCGTCGGGCGCGAACATGTCGACGTCGTGGACGAGGTGGGCGGGCACGTGACCCGGAACGATGCTGCGGTGCTTTTCAAGCTGCGCTGTGCTCATGACATGTCCTCAGGCGATGGAAGGGTCGATGACGGCCTTGGTCGCGATGCCGGTGCGGGTGGCTTCGAGCGCCTTGCCCGCATCGGCGATGGAGAAGCGGTGGCTGATGAGGTCCGCCAGCGGCACCTTGTCCTGCAGCCGCACGGCGAGATGCATCGCGTGATAGTAGTTGCGCGGCGCTGGGAAGGCCGCGCCGCCGATCGTCAGGTTCTTCACCGTCAGGTCGCGCGGCGAAATCGGCTGGGTGCCGATCGCGCCCCACAAGCCCAGCACGATGTAGCGGCCGTGCGGGCCGGTCAGGTCAACACCCTCGGGGAAGGCGGGCAGCACGCCGGCGGCTTCGACCACCACGTCCGGGCCGCCCGGGCCGGTGAGATCGTAGACGGCGCGGCGGCGTTCCTCCACCGGCAGGTCGAGCGAGACGGTGGCGGTCGCGCCCAGCTTCATCGCGGCGGCGAGACGGGCGGGGGCCTTGTCGATGACCACGATGCAGCGCGCGCCCATCTGCGCGGCGACCAGCACGGCGGACAGCCCGACCGGCCCCGCTCCCTGCACCACCACCGCGTCGTTCAGCGCGATCGGGCCGCAGCGGTCGAACCCGCGCAGCACCGTGGGCAGCGCGCATCCCAATGCCGCGACCGCCAGCGGATCGGCATGGTCGGGCAGGCGGTAGAACGACATGCCGCTCGGCAGCCAGGCAAAATCGGAATAGCTGCCCCAGTTCGGCTTGTTCGCATGCTCGAAGTATTGCGTGTTCTCGCAAGGGGTCTGCTGCAGCACGGAGCATGAATAGCAGCGCCCGCACAGCGGTATCGGCGACCATACGACGAGGTCGCCCACCTTCACGTCGACGCCTGCGTAGTCCTTGGCGACGCCCGCGCCCAGCTTATCGATGCGGCCGACACCTTCGTGGCCAAGGATGATGGGAAAGGGCATCTCGCCCGCCTCGCCCGAGGCGATGTGGACGTCGCTGCCGCAGACCCCGCCCACCACCGTGCGCACAAGGATGCCGCCCGCCTGCGGATCGGCGATGGGCAAGTCCCAGGTTTCCAGGCGGTTCTTCTCGACCAGTACGGTGGCCCTGCCGCGCATGACGTTTATCCTCTCTTTGCGTCTACCCCGCCCGCACAGGCGGACGGGGCGGATCGCATCCTATCAGAAGCGGTAGGTAACTTCGGCGCCGAAAGTCTGCGGCGCGCCCCAGATCGCGGTGTTGAAGCCGCCGCTGGCGCCTTCGACGTAACCCGAGTTGTAGTAGAGCTTGTCGAACAGGTTCTTCACGTAACCGGCGACGGTCACGTTGCTGCCCATGACGTTGTTCCAGCTCAGGCGCATGTCCACGGTGACGTAGCCCGGCAACTGCGTGCGCGGCGTGATCGAGCCTTCGTTGTTCGAGAAGTACGTCATCTTCTGCCCGAACACGTCGGTGCGGAACTTCACCTCACCGGCGCTTTCCGGCACAGGCAGTCCCACTTCGGCATAGACCGAGCCCGCCCACTTCGGTGCATCGGTATAGGTGTCGAAGGGAATGGTCAGTCCGGCCACGCCGGTAGCAGAGGACAAGTCGACGATATTCCTGGTGAACTTGGCGTCGGTGTAGGCGCCGGAGAACCCGACTTCCAGCCATTCGCTCAGGCGGAAGTTGCCGTCGAATTCCACGCCCTGGATGCGCTTCTTGGGAACGTTGACGGTGAATGCGGCCGGGTTGCCGTTCACCAGCGCGTAGATCGAATGCTGGGCGTCGGTCACGATCTGGCGATAGGCGGCGATATTGACCCGCGATGCCACGCCGCCGATGTAGCCGTTGAACTTGTAGCCAAGTTCGAAGTCGTAGGTGTTCTCGTTCTTGAAGAAGTTCGTGTTGTTGTAAGGCACGACCGCGCCGTTGAAGCCGCCGGCCCGGAAAGAACCGCGCTGCGCGAAGTAGACCATGTTCTGCGGGTTGATCTGGTACTGGATGTTGAACGTCCAGCTCGGATCCTTGAGGTTGGCCTTCTGCTTGAGCGGGGTATCGCCATCGAGGTTGAACAGGCTGCCCGGGTTCTGGCGCAGGCGCATCTGCTCCCAGGTGTAGCGTCCGCCCGCAGTCACCGTCAGCTTGTCGGTCAGCTCGTAGCTGAGCTGGGCGAACAGGGCCTTGGATTCATCGTCGTTGGTATAATAATAGGCGATGTCGGCCAGCGGCGTCGCCAGTTCCGATCCGACGATGACCGGGATGTATTCCTTCTTGCGGGACCACGAGTAGTACGCGCCGACGATGTATTCGAGGCGACCGGTCTTGCCCTGAAGCTGCAGTTCGTTGGAAATGCGCTTGGTCGAGAATTCCTCGCCGCCCGGAGGTCCGTTGCCGAGACCGCTGTTGTTGTAGAGGTTGAGCGAGCCGAAGGGCGATCCGGAAAGGATGCCGGGCGTGCGGGCGAAGGCATCGGCATAGCTGAAGATGTTCTTCAGCATAACGTCGTCGCCCAGTTCCATCTCCGTGGTGTTAGTAACGAAGGCGGTGTGCGCCTTGTGCGGCAGGTCGTAGCTCAGCCAGACCTTGTAGGGGTTGGCTTGCTGCCAGGCGAGGTAGCCGGCGACCGCGCCGGGCCAGGTGCCGTCGCCCATCGGCCCGTCGCCCAGCGTCGGCGCGAAGGGGCTGTTCATGCTGTAGACGCAGTCCAGCGTCGCGGTGAGCTGGTAGCCGTTGTTGGTCTCGCCGCAGGCATGGTAGGAATAGAGGCCGCCGGCACCCTCTGTTCCACCGAAGTCGCTGTACTGCGCAACGGTGGTCATCTTGAACCCGGAAGACGGCTCGATCACCAGGGTAACGCGGCCGGACTTGGCATCGGTGTCGCCCAGCGTGCTGCCGGTGTTGACGTTGCGGATGTAGCCGTCCTGCTTGTTGTAGTCTCCCGCAAGGCGCAGTTTGATGACGTCCGAGATCGGCAGGTCGATGGCGCCCTGGGCCTGGATGTAGTTGCGCTCGCCACCCTTGATCGTGAGGTAGCCGCCGAACACGTCGCCGGGCTTGGTCGTCTCGTAGAGGATCGCGCCGCCGGTCGCGTTGCGGCCGAACAGCGTGCCCTGCGGGCCTTTCAGCACCTGCACGGAACTGAAGTCGAAGAAGGCGGTCGAGGTGTTGCCCTCGGTCATCGGGGCGTCGTTGATGTAGGTCAGCACTGCCGGGCTGGAGCCGGAGAACGGATCGAGTGTCTGCCCGCGCAAGGTGAAGCTGAGCTGGTTGGAGTTCTGCCCGCTCTTGACGACAAGGCCTGGGACAAGCGCCGCAAGGCCCTGTTCGCTGGTGACGTTGCGGTCCTGAAGCACGTCGGCGTTGAATGCAGAGACCGATACCGGAACCTTGGAAAGCGACTGTTCGCGGCGCTGCGCGGTGACCACGATTTCCTCGATCTCGGGCTTGGCATCCTTGGCCTGGGCGGCCTCCGCGCCGCTCTGGGCATGAGCCGGCATCGCCAGCATCGCAGTGGCGATGGCCATCGTAGAGGTCGCGCCGAAACGGAACGTCATTGCAGTTTCTCCCTTTCCCGGACCCTCGTAGGCCCCGTGGTCTTCGCTCTAAACTAATAACCATTAGTCTACGGTCAAGCGGAAATTTGGAAAGGCTTCTGCGCGGACGAATTTGTCCGGATTTTGCGAGGCGAACGTGAAAATCACAGGTAAATCGCTGATTTCTGGCGGACAGGATTTCCGCTATCTGTGAGTGACTATGATCGCCATGGGCTTGACAACCTGTTGTCTGCCAAATCAATAATAGGCTGATATTCGACAACTCGCATGGGAGAATCCAAATGGCGCGACTCGCTGGCAAAGTGGCCATCATCACGGGCGCAGGACGGGGCATGGGCGCCTCACATGCCCGGCTTTTCGCCGAGCAGGGGGCCAAGGTGGTGCTGACCGACCTGAACGCAGCGGCGGGACAGGCACTGGCGGACGAGATCGGTGCCGCTGCCGTCTTCGTGAAGCACGACGTGACCAGGCTGGCCGAATGGCCGGCGGTGGTGGACGCGGCCGTCACGAACTTCGGCGGCGTCGATATCCTGGTCAACAACGCCGGTATCCTCGGCCCGCTCGCCGATACCAGGGACTTGACCGAGGAAGACTATCACCTCGTCTGCGCGGTGAACCAGCATTCGGTGTTCCTGGGCATGAAGTCGGTGCTGCCGGCGATGCTCAAGCGGGGCGGCGGCTCGATCGTGAACATTTCCTCGATCGCGGGAATGGCGGCCAACTACGGTTTCCCCAGCCTTGCCTACGTAGCCAGCAAGTTCGCGGTACGGGGCATGACCAAGGCGACCGCGATGGAGTTCGGGAAGCACAACATCCGCGTGAACTCGGTCCATCCCGGCTTCATCCAGACCCCGATGATGGTCGAGGCGACGGACGAAGTGGGCGGCGAGGCGCTGGCGCAGATCCCGCTGGGCCGGATCGCCGACCCGCGGGAGGTTTCGAACCTGGTGCTGTTCCTGGCCTCGGACGAATCGTCCTACATCACCGGCGCCGAACATCTCGTCGATGCCGGCATGCTCGCTCACTGAGCGTCATGACCGGAAGCGGGAAAGGGGGCGGCGATGGCGCAAGTCGAACTGTTCGTTGAAGGGCGCACGGCGCGCGTCCATCTCAATCGCCCCGAAGCCCGCAACGCGCTGACGTTCGGGATGGACCTCCTGCTCTCGCGGTTCTGGCGGCAGGTGGACGAGGATCCGGAGATCTGGACGGTCGTGCTGACGGCGCAAGGCGACGAGGCGTTCTGCATCGGCGCGGACATGTCCGAAGCCAGACCGGCGGCGCCGCGCCTGGCCGTTGGCGGCGGCCTGACCGGCATCGGCGGGCCGCTCGTCCCCCTGAGCAAGCCGCTGGTCGCGGCCGTACAGGGTTTCTGCGTCGGCGCGGGGTTCGAACTGGCGATGTGCGCCGACGTCATAGTCGCTGCGGAGAATGCGCAGTTCGGCCTGCCGGAAACCCGCCGGGGCATCATCGGCGAATGCGGCGTGGTGCATCGGGCTGTGCGCCGGTTGCCGCATCATGTGGCGATGGCGATGATCCTCACCGGGGAACGGATCGACGCCAGGGCGGCCGAACGCTTCGGGCTCGTCAATCAACTGGTTCCGCTTGCCGGGTTGTCCGAGGCGGCGATGGATTGGGCCGCGAGGATCAACAAGGCCTCTCCGCTGGCGAACCGGGCCGCCAAGGCCGCCGTCGCGCGAGGGTTGGCGCTCCCGCTCGAGGCGGCGCTGAGCAGCCGCTTCGAGGAGATCGAGCGTTACGCAGGCAGCAACGATGCGCGCGAGCGCGACGCCGCTATCGTGCAAGGGCGAAGACCTGTTTGGACTGGCCGTTGATCGGTTAGAACAAGAGAGAAATTCCGGATTGGCGGTTCACCGAAGGTATCTGATCAGAAAGCACGTTAGCAACAGGGGAAAATGTTCGAGCAAGTGACACTTGAGCGAATGTACAGTGTCGGGAACATCACTTCTACTTGCGCGAACGAATAGTCTAAAGTACTTCACCGCTCAGCAGTGGCCAAGCAAACTATTGACTGACTATCGTATGGGCCGCCGTTCATGGTTGTGCGCTATAAAGGCTTCATTTGGGCGGCAGCCGACGCGGCGTGAATGTCAGTTATTCCCACGACCCAACCTCGAACCGGACTTTCGCCTCGGCCCGTCTTGAGTGTCCAAGAAGTGAAAGCGGACCGGGCGCAGGTTGGAACGATAATTTCGACGCTGAACGGCCGGCATGGGTCGGTTCGGGCAAGGGCGAGCACCGGATCGAGCGCCATTTTGAGCAGTCGGCTTTGTATTAATAATTCGAGAGGTTGCACCGTTTGGCCGCCTTTATCCTCTATAGGCTTCGAGAAATTCATGAGAGCGCAGGGCTTTGGCTGCTGGCGGGTTATTGGGGCAATATGCGAATGCCCCCATCATCGTCAGATTGTTGAGCGGACCGGCCGGACGATCAGCGTATTAACGTCCACATCCGCCGGCTGCTCCACCGCATAGGCGATGGCGCGCGCGATCGCGTCCGGGGTGAGCGCGATGGAGCGGAAATCGACCATGGCCTGCGCCGCGACCGGATCGGTGATCGTGTGGGCCAGTTCCGATTCCACGACGCCCGGCGCGATGATGGTGACGCGAATGTCGTCATGCTCCATGCGCAGCGCCTCCGAGATGGCGCGCACTGCATATTTTGTCGCGCTGTAGAC